>JALYGH010000613.1 GCA_030777205.1 Chloroflexota bacterium | reverse complement strand
CGCTCGGACGAGTGGCGCCCGCATTTGCCGCCGAGGAGGAGCACTGGTAGGCCGGGGCCAGGACAGATCGACTCAGCGTCGGGGGCGACAGGGTGGCGATGGCCCCCTTGACAACAGTGTCCGGCCTTCGTGGCAGAGGCGCGATGAGAACATGCGCGCCCGTGCGGGCTACTCGACCAGAGCGTGACCGCTCGTTGCCGGCCGGCCGGTGCGCGCGGCCGTCACGAAGTCGGCACGGCGCGCCGGACGGCCCACGTCGTCCAGGACCGGGAGGCGGACCGTCACCGTCGTCCCCTCGCCGAGCCGGCTCTCGATATCGATCCGGCCTCCGTGCGCCTCGGCGATCCAGCGGCTGATCGACAGCCCGAGGCCGGCCCCGCCTTCGGCGCGCGCCCGGGCAGCATCGGCGCGGTAGAACCGCTCGAACAGGTGCGGCAGGTGCTCGGGCGCGACGCCGATGCCGGTATCCGCGACGCTGAGGATCGCCTGGCCGGCGTCACGCCCGGTCGAGACGGTCACCGTCCCGCCATCGGGCGTGTACTTCACCGCGTTGTCCAGGAGGTTGACCAGGAGCTGGGTCAGGCGGGTCTGGTCGGCGACGATCGGCAGCGCGCCCCCGCCCGAGCGGGTGAGCCGCACGCCGCGCGCCGATGCGAGCGGCTCCATCGCCGCCGCCACGTCCGTCGCAAGGTCCGCGAGGTCGAGCGGCTCCGGCACGAGCGGGAGGCGGCCGGCGTCGGCGCGGGCCAGGGTGAGCAGGTCGCCCAGTAGCCCTTCCATGCGCCGGACGTCGTCGCCCAGGCTGACGAGCGTGGCCTCGTATTCCTCGGCGCTGCGCGGGCGATCCAACGCCAGCTCGATCTGGCCCCGGAGCATCGCGAGCGGCGTGCGCAGCTCGTGCGAGGCGTCGGCGGTGAACTGGCGCTGGCGTCGGAACGCCCGGTCCAGCCGGTCGAGCATCGTGTCGAACGTGGCGGCGAGGCGGCCGACCTCGTCGTCGCGCGGGGGCAGCCCGAGCCGCCGCGACAGGTCATCGGCGTTGATGCGGGCCGCCATCCGCGTGATCCGGTCGATCGGGTCGAGGGCGCGGCCGGCCAGGAACAGCCCGATGGCGACTGCCAGCGCGA
Source organism: Chloroflexota bacterium (assembly GCA_030777205.1). Lineage (GTDB taxonomy): Bacteria > Chloroflexota > UBA6077 > UBA6077 > JACCZL01 > JALYGH01. The sequence goes on along the minus strand of JALYGH010000613.1, from coordinate 4,007 downwards.
GCGTCAAGGGCACCGCCGTCGCGAACAGGAGCAGCAGCTCGTCCAGCGCCGAGCGACCCGGTACTTCCGAGCGCGCGATCTGGCCGACGGCCTGGACGTCGCCATCGACGACGATCGGCACCGTCAGGACGCGCCAGGGCTCGCCGTCGGCCAGGACGACGGTCCGCAGGTCGCGCTGGCCGGCGGCGGCGAGCGAGCGCGCCTCGCCGAGCGCGGCGAAGCCGTCCCAAGACTCGCCGGCGAAGAAGTCCCGGCCGGTCTCGTCGAAGATGCCCACGACGGTGCCGCCGGAGGCCGAGGCGGTACGGATCGGGCGCGGGGGGCGCGGGGGGAACTCCCGGGCTTCCGGCGGCGGCTGGAGCCGGCGGGCCTGGAGCTCGAGCAGGCGGTCGGTCTCGTCCCGGATCCGCCGCTCCAGGCTGACGTAGACGAACCCGCTGAACAGGACCAGGATGACCGCGAGCAGGGCGACGTACCAGAGGGTGAGGCGGACGCGGATCGAGGAGCCGTCCGTCAGGATTCGACGGAACGACGCGGACGGCCATCGCGTGGCGTCGTGACCGCGGGGCCGGTGACGAGCGTTCAGCCCGCTGCGGCCGCTCATGGCATCGCCTCCGCGCATGCTCTCGCCCTCGCTCACGTGGCCGGCGCCTTGAGCTGGTAGCCCGTCCCGCGCACCGTCCGCAGCAGGCGCGGCTCCTCGTAGTCCTCGAGCTTGCGGCGCAGGTACCCGACGTACACGTCCACCACGTTCGACATCGCCACGAAGTCGTAGTCCCAGACGTGCTCGGCGATCTGGGTGCGGGTCAGGACGCGGTTCGGGTTGCGCGCGAAGAACTACAGGATCGCGTACTCCTTGCTCGTCAGCTCGATCGACTTTCCACGTCGGCGGACCTCGCGCGAAACCGTGTCTATCTCGACATCGCCGACGCGCAGGACCGATCCTTCGAGCGGGCGTCGCGCCGGAGCAGCGCCCGGATGCGGGCCAGCAGCTCGCGGAAGGCGAACGGCTTGACGAGATAGTCGTCGGCGCCGGCGTCGAGGCCGGTCACGCGATCGTCGACCGCGTCGCGGGCCGTCAGCATCAGGATCGGCACGTCCTGGCCGCGGGCGCGCAGCTCCCGGCAAATACTGTAGCCGTCGCGGGCCGGCAGCATCACGTCGAGGACGAGCAGGTCGTACGGCTCGGCGAGCGCGAGGTTGAGCGCGGCGTCACCCTCGTGGGCGACGTCGACCGCGTAGCCGTGCTCCTCGAGGCCGCGCTCGAGCACTTCGGCCAGCTTGCGCTCATCTTCGACGACCAGGATCCGCATCGTTCACCATACGCGTGCGCCGGACAGCCGGCGGCAGGGGACGTCCAGAACCATCCGATACGTCGAGGATGCGGCGCAAAGATGAAGGGGCGATGAAGGGGCGAGTGCTCAGCGGGCGAGGAGGAGTCGGGTCATGAAGCAGGGTCAGGTCCGCCGCGCCGCGCGGCTGGGCATGCTCGCCGCGACGGTCGCGCTGGGCGCGCTGCTCGGGATCGGGGCGGCAAGCGCGACCGGGCTGCCATCCGTCGGCCAGGACCAGGCCGGCAGCCGGCAGACCGAGGCGAGCGAGTCGCCGGGCTCGTCGAGCGAGGCTTCGGGACCGATGGACGTCGACCTCGCCGAAGTGGGGTTCCGCGACCTGCCGATCGCCGTGGAGGCGGGCGAGGGGCTCGCGGTCCGCGTCCGGGCGCCCGACGGCGCCACCTGCTCCGGCTGGATCGCGTATTCGTACGGGCCGTGGCAGTCGCTGGACGAGGCCGGCGCACACGTCGGCGCGTGCGCCTGGGACGTGACCGTGCCGATCGGCACCCGCCCCGGCTCGCTGGTCCTGGCAGCGGACATCGACCGCGGCGGCGAGGGCCGGAACATCTTCGGGGTGGTGTACGTCAGCACCCGGACGGTAGGCGACATAAGCGGCGGCCGCGACCGGCGGGACAAGATCGCCACGTGACGATTCGACGGCGAGATCGAGCGTGCGCCCTGATCGGCCGGTGCGTGTCCCAGCGAGCGCGTGGATTGAGACCTGACGTGCGTCACGGAGGAAGCCGCGCCGATGGCGCTGCCACGGCCGGCGGATGGGGTACGCTGTCGATAGTGGCTCGCTCGTCGGCACCCACCACGAGCGGGCGGCGCAACCACCAGCGACGAGAGCGACCATGAGCAGTGACAACGCGCAGGCCGAGCAGCGGATACAGGATTGGAGCGGCGGGCAAGCCGGAGGGACGCCGACTGAGGACGGGGCAGGGGCCGGACGGGCACCGGCCGCGAGCGGCGAGGCGAGCGTCACCGTCCATCCCCACGGCGAGCTGACCGCCTACTTCGGCCGGGTGAGCCGCGTCCACGTCCCGATCACGCCCGGCATGACGATCTCCGCCCTGCTCGAGCAGCTCGGCGTCCCGGCGAAAGAGGTCTGGGTCCACGCGCTGAACGGCGAGACGGTCAAGCCGGACGCCACCCTCGCCGACGGCGACACGCTGGAGCTGTTCTCCCCTGTTGCCGGCGGCTGAGGACGGCGGATCGGCGTGCCGAGTCCCGCGAGACTGCTCGTGGCGCGGCGGACCGGAGTGAATCGGCGGTCGAGGAGCGAGGGATGACGATCGCGTCGCAGGTGCAAACCCTGTGGCCCCGGATGCGCGAGCTACCGCTCGTCCTCCGGTTGCTGCCGGCCATCCGGCTCTCGGATGACGACCTGTTCGCGCTGTGCGCGCTCAACCGTGAGCTGCGCATCGAGCGCACCGCCGAGGGGGATCTGCTGCTGATGCCGCCGACTGGAGCAGAGACGGGCGACAGCAACGCCGAGATCGGGATGCAGCTTCGCGTGTGGGCGAAGCGCGACGGGACCGGCACGACGTTCGACTCCTCGACGGGGTTCCTGCTGCCGAACGGAGCGATGCGGTCGCCCGATGCCTCGTGGATGCCCCGTCCTCGGCTCAACCAGATGACACGAGAGCAGCGCAAGAAGTTCATCCCTGCCTGCCCGGATTTCGTCCTCGAGCTGCGCTCACCCTCGGACACCATGGCCGATCTGCACGCCAAGCTGCGCGAGTACATCGCGAACGGCGCCCGCCTCGGCTGGCTGCTCGACCCCGAGACGCGCCGCGTCCACGTCTACCGCCCCGACGCGCCAGTCGAGCAGCTCGACGACCCGGCTACCGTGGGGGGCGACCCGGTCCTGCCCGGCTTCGTCCTGGATCTCCGCGAGGTCTGGTAACGCCGGGACTCTCGGCGCGGTGGCTCGGATGGCGCCGCGTTCCGTCGCCCCACTGCGTACGATCCGCGCCCGCGCTGACCGGCACGCGCCTTGCTCCGCGTAACGTGATCGGGCCGGCGGGCCGCGTCGCGGAATGCCGCCCGATCACGACGAGGCGGTGAACCAGCACGCCGGTACGCACGCACCTCGACCACGAGGTCGTCAACGCGTTCCTGCGTGGCCCGCGCTACCCGCTCGACCGCGACCGAATGGTCGCGCTGGCGCGGGCCAACAGGGTCGTCGACGAGTATCTGGAAGCGTTCAGGTCGCTCCCGGACCGAGAGTACCGGTCGCAGGACGAGGTGATGGACGCGCCGCGGGAGGCCGGGTACCCCCTCTCGTAGGGGGCGCGACCGAGCAAGACGGGGAAACCGAGGAGGACGAGCAAGCCATGCCCTACGACCGAGTCGAAGACCTGCCGGATAGCGTCCGCGACAACCTGCCGGAGCACGCGCAGCACATCTACCGCGCGGCCTACAACAGCGCCTGGGACCAGTACGGACACGACGAGGCGCGCGCCCACCGGGTCGCCTGGGGCGCCGTCGAGCGCCAGTACCACAAGAACGCTGACGGCGAGTGGGTCCGCGACAAGGACGCGGCGAAGAAGGAGTAGTCCCCGGAGCGGTCACGGGCCGGACGCACGACGGCACCAACGACCGGGGCACACCCGGCCGCTCGGGCAGCACGCAGCCCCCGCTCCGTGCACCGGAGCGGGGGCTGCGTGC
>JALYGH010000612.1 GCA_030777205.1 Chloroflexota bacterium | reverse complement strand
GGCGGCGGGATGGTACCATCCCGCCGGCGCGGCCGACCAAGGGGCCGGAGATTCACCTCGCGATCCAGTCGCTGCGAGCCGCTCGGCCGGCTCGGTGGCGCAGACTGAGGACCATGCCAAGTTACCGCATCGAGGGCGGGACGCCGCTCCGCGGCGCGATCCGCGCCAGTGGGGCGAAGAACGCCGCGACGAAGCAGATCGTCGCCAGCCTCCTGACCGACGAGGACGTCGTCCTCCACAACGTGCCGAGCATCGGCGACGTCGCGATCACGATCGACGTCTGCCGCGCGCTCGGTGCGCGCATCGAATGGTCCGGCCCGAGCACGCTGCACATCCGCGCCGCCACGGTCCGCGGCGGGGACGTGCCGGTCGCGTTCTCCGGGCTGAACCGCATCCCGATCCTCCTGTTCGGGCCGCTGATCCATCGCTACGGGACCGCCTCGGTGCCGCTGCTGGGCGGCGACGAGATTGGCGCCCGTCCGATCGACTTCCATCTGGGCGCCCTCCGGAAACTCGGCGCGACGGTCGAGCTGGACGGGGATCGCTGGCGGGCCTCGGCGACGCGGCTGAAAGGGGCGCTGATCGAGCTGCCGTACCCGAGCGTCGGGGCGACCGAGAGCGCGCTGCTGTCATCGGTCCTGGCCGAAGGGACGACGGTCATCCAGAACGCCGCCGTCGAGCCGGAGATCGTCGACACGATCCTCCTGCTCCAGAAGATGGGCGCGCTGATCGCCGTCGAGGTCGATCGGACGATCATCGTCGAGGGCGTGCCGCGCCTGCGGGGCGCGGATCACCGCATGCTGGCCGATCGGATCGAGGTCGCGTCGTTCGCGGCGGCCGCCGTCGCGACCGACGGCGACGTCTTCATCGAGGGCGCCGAGCAGGGAACGATCATGGCATTCCTGAACGCGCTGCGGCGGGTCGGCGGCGAGTTCGAGGTGCGGCCGGATGGCATCCGCTTCTTCCGAGGCGGCGAGCTCAGCTCGATCGCGCTCGAAACCGACGTCCACCCCGGCTTCGCGACCGACTGGCAGCAGCCGTTCGTCGTGCTCTTGACCCAGGCGACCGGCCTGTCCGTCGTCCACGAGACGGTCTACGAGCGTCGCTTCGGGTACACGAAGGTGCTGCGGGCGATGGGCGCCACCCTCGAGCTCTACAACACCTGCCTCGGCGGCAAGACGTGCCGCTTCCGCTACGGCGATCATCCCCACTCGTGTCTCGTTCAGGGACCGACGCCACTGACCGGCACGGCGATGGACATTCCCGACCTGCGAGCAGGCTTCTCGTACCTGATCGCCGCGCTCGTCGCGAACGGCCCGTCGACGATCTCCGGCGCGCAGTACGTCGAACGCGGCTACTCGGCGATCCCGGACAAGATCACCCGCCTCGGGGGCCGCATCGCGGTCGAGTAGCCGACGTCGGCAATGGCCCCACGTCTCGGCCGAGGCCGCGCCCCGGCCCGTCACTGTCTGCCTCTCAGTTCGCCACGGCGCAGCCGTCCGCGCGCGGGTCGCTGCCGGCGACGTAGCCGCCGTCGGCGAGGCGCCAGATGATCTGGCCGCGCCCGTAGCCGCCGGTCGTCTCCTCGCGGACGATGTCGTGGCCGAGCGCCCGCAGGCCGGCCGCGACGCCGTCCGGCACGCCCGGCTCGATCGCCACCGTGCGGCCGCCGTCCCAGCGCCAGCGCGGGGCGTCGAGGCTGGCCTGCGGGTTCATCGCGTAGTCGAGCGTGTTCACCATCATCTGGAGGTGCCCCTGGGCCTGCATGAAGCCGCCCATCACCCCGAACGGCCCGATCACCCGACCGTCGCGCGTGAGGAACCCGGGGATGATCGTGTGGAAGGGGCGCTTGCCGGGCGCGAGGCGGTTCGGGTGCCCCTCGGCGGTGACGAAGCCGTAGCCGCGGTTGTGGAGCGCGATCCCCGTCCCCGGAACGACGACGCCCGAGCCGAAGCCCTGGTAGTTCGACTGGATGTAGCTGACCATCATGCCGTCGGCGTCGGCGGCGCAGAGGTACACGGTGCCGCCCCGGGCCGGTGAGCCCGGCGCCGGGTCGAGCGCCCGCTCGCCGATCAGCGCGCGCCGCTCGGCAGCGTAGGCCGGATCGAGCAAGCCGCGCACCGGCACGTCCGCCTGGCCCATGTCGGCGACGTAGCGCCTGGCGTCGGTCAGGCTGAGCTTGAGTGCCTCGATCTGGAGGTGGTACGCATCGGCCGACTCGCGCGGGTGGGCGGCAAGGTCGAGGCCGTCGAGGATCTGGAGCCCGATCAGCGTCGCGATACCCTGGCCGTTCGGCGGGATCTCCCAGACGTCGTAGCCGCGGTAGTGGCCGGCGATCGGGTCAACCCAGGTACTGGTGTGGGCAGCGAGGTCGTCATGGGTGAGGAGCCCGCTGGTCTCGGCGGTGAACCCGGCGATCCGCCCGGCAAGCTCGCCCTCATAGAAGTCGCGGGCGCCGCTGTCGGCGATTCGCTCGAGAGTGGCGGCGTGGGCCGGGCTGCTCCACCGTTCGCCGGCCAGCGGCGGCCGGCCAGTCGGCGCGAACGTGTCGAACCAGGGGCGGAACTCCGGCCCGTCGATCTGAGAGTAGCGGTTGAAGCCACCGGCCCAGAGCCGCGCAATGACCGGCGACACCGGGAAGCCGAGCCGCGCGTAGGTGATGGCCGGCGCGAACAGGCTCGCGAACGGCAGGCGACCGAACCGGGCGTGGAGGTCGGCCCAGGCGCGTGGCGCGCCCGGCACGGTGACGGGCCACCAGCCGAGGGCCGGCACGTCCTTGTGGCCGGCCGCCGCGAGGGCGTCGACCGTGGCGCGTGCTGGCGCGCGGCCGGAGCCATTCAGGCCGTGGAGCGTGTGGCCGTCCCAGACGAGGGCGAAGGCGTCTCCGCCGATGCCGTTCGAAGTCGGCTCGACGACGGTCAGTGCGATGGCGGAGGCGAGCGCGGCGTCAACGGCGCTGCCGCCGTTCTGGAGCATGCTGAGGCCGGCCTGCGCAGCCAGCGGCTGGCTGGTGGCGACGCCCCCCCTGGCCGCCATGACCGGCGTGCGCTGCGACGGGTACGGGTAGCGCGTTAGGTCGGTCTGCACGGTGGAGATCGTCGTTGCCATCCTCAGTCCTTCTTCTCGGTAGCGTCGCAGGCAGTCTAGCCCGGCGGCCGATCCCGAGCCCAGGATCGAGCGAACACGTGGCCGCGTTGGTCTGCTGGTGGCCGCGGGCGAGCGTCAGCACAGCCCGTTTATGTTTCGGAGTCGCAGGCCTGGGAGGCGACGAGCATGGCGCGCCGGCCCCGGTCGGCGCCGGGCGTCCCCGCCGGCTGGCGACACGCGGGGCATGCTATACATGCGCTGATCGCGTGGCCGCCGAGCCGGCCACCGAGACGGCAGGAGACCGAGGTCCTCGGGCGGCTCGTCCGATCCGAGGCTACCCGCTCTCCTTGTCGTCCTCCGTCGACGGCGATACCACCAGGCCGCCGGGCTCCGCGCGGCCGACGAAGGGGAGTGCGATGGCAGAAAGCCGCGAAGACTTGATCAAACGCCTCGAGGGCCACGCCCTGCAGATCCGCAAGGACATCTGGCGGGCGCTCAAGGCGGCCGGCGGCGGCCACGCCGGCGGCTCGCTCTCGGCGGCCGACATGCTCGCCGCGCTGTACTTCCACCGTCTGAAGATCCGCCCGAACGAGCCGGACTGGCCGGACCGCGACCGCTTCGTGCTCTCGAAGGGCCACGCCAACTGCGGCCTCGGCGTCACGCTGGCCCAGGCCGGCTTCGCCGACGAGTCCTACATCGACACGTTCTACGGCTTCGGCTCGCTGTTCGGGATGCACCCGGACATCAAGATGCCGGGCGTCGAGATGAGCACCGGAGGGCTCGGGCACGGGCTGCCGGTCGGCGTCGGGATGGCGCTCGGCGCCAAGATCAAGGGCGCCTCGTTCCACACCTTCGTCATGATCGGCGACGGCGAGCTGCACGAGGGCTCGAACTGGGAGGCGGCGATGGCCGGCGCCCAGTTCCGGCTCGACAACCTGACCGCGATCATCGACGTCAACCGCGTCTCCCAGAGCGGCCACGTCGCCGAGATCATGGGCGTCGAGCCGCTCGCCGACAAGTGGCGCGCGTTCGGCTGGCAAGTCCACGAGTTCGACGGCCACGACATGGGTGAGGTCGTCGACGCCTTCGATAACCTGCCGCTGGCGAAGGGCAAGCCGAACGCGCTGCTTGCCCACACGGTCAAGGGCAAGGGCGTCAGTTGGGCCGAGGACACCTACCTTTGGCACTCCAACAACGTGGACGACGAGATCTACGAGAAGGCCCTGGCCGAGCTCGGGGGACGGTGACGACGGATGGCAACGACGACGCGGGATTGGAAGTCCAAATCGGCGAGTCAGACGCGGCTCGCTTACGGGCAGGCGCTGCTCGAGATCGGCGAGCGCGTTCCGGAGTCGGTGGTCCTGTCGGCCGACACCCAGGACCTGCTCGGCATCCGCGAGTTCATCGAGCTGTACCCCGACCGGTTCGTCGAGGTCGGGATCGCCGAGCAGGATTGCATCGGCATCTCGGCCGGCCTGGCGACCGTGGGCTTGCGGCCGTACGTCTGCGGCTACGCGCCGTTCGTCACCGCCCGCAGCATGGAGCAGGTCCGCAACGACGTGGCCTACGCCCACCAGCGGGTGGTGATCGGGGCGGCGGCGAGCGGGATCTCGCTCGGCGTCTCGGGCGGCACGCACCACGCGATCGAGGACTTGGCCCTGATGCGGAGCTTCCCGGGCATGACGGTGATCGTGCCGGCCGACGTCGCCGAGACGTATAAGGCGACGTTGGCGACGCTCGACATCGACGGCCCGGTCTACATCCGGCTGGGCGGCCGCGCCCCGGAGCCGGACGTGACCGACCAGGACGCGCCGTTCGCCCTGGGCAAGGCGACCGAGCTGCGCCCGGGCAATGACGTGGCCATCATCGCCTGCGGCGTGATGGTCGACATGGCCGTCAAGGCCTCGCAGACCCTCGAGGGCGAGGGGATCAAGGCCCGCGTGCTCAACATGAGCACGATCAAGCCGCTCGACCGCGACGCCATCCTGAAGGCGGCCTCGGAGACGCGCGGCATCGTGACGGCCGAGGAGCACCACCTGACCGGCGGACTCGGCGGGGCCGTCGCCGAGCTGCTGGCGGTCGAGCAGCCGACCCGGATGCGGATGGTCGGCATGCCGGACGAGTTCGCGATGGTCGGCCCGACCGGGTCGCTGCGGGCGCACTACGGCATGAGCGCCGACGCCATCGCCGCCCAGTGCCGCGACCTGCTCGGCACCGCGAAGTAGGGATCGAGCGGTCCCCCTGCCCCAAATCCCCGGGGCAGGGGGGCCTTCCCGGCTTGCTCGTTTGCTCGTCCGCCCAATGGCCCCGCTCGTGGGCAAGGCTCTATACTGCGCCGCGGCCAGGTCATAATCGGACCGAGCCGGTGCGTGCCGCCACTTGGCGAGTACCTGCCCGTAGGTGCTCGGAATACGGGATTCCGGCCGAGACGGACCGTCCCCGGCGTTAGGACCCCACGGAGGAAGATCCGATCCGCGCGGCTCCACCGCGACGGCAGCCGCTCGCGCAGGCCCGTCGCCCCTTACCTCGACGCAAGCCGGTCAGGCGCTTCGTCGGCCCGCTCCTCCTGGCCGGCATTGTGCTGGGCGTGGTGGCGTACGCGCTGGCCGCCGTGCTCTCC
>JALYGH010000611.1 GCA_030777205.1 Chloroflexota bacterium | reverse complement strand
CTACTACCGCATCCGCGGCCCGCTCGCCCGGCCGCGGATCGCCGAGCTGGTCGAGGAGGGCGCGCTGCTGCCGGTGCGCGTCGAGGGCTGGCGCCAGCCGGCCTACCTCGACCCGGCCGCTCGACTGCCGCGCCGGGTCGAGGCGCGAGCGCTGCTCTCGCCGTTCGACTCACTGGTCTGGGAGCGCTCCCGCACGGATCGCCTGTTCGGGTTCCACCTCCGGATCGAGATTTACACGCCGGCCCCGAAGCGCGTGTTCGGCTACTACGTCCTGCCCTTCCTGCTCGGCGACCGGCTGGTGGCGCGCGTCGACCTGAAGGCGGACCGCAAGAGCGGCCGGCTGCTCGCGCCGGCGGCCTGGACCGAGCAGCACGCCGCTCCGGCGGCCATCGCCGAGCCGCTGGCCGCGTCGCTGCGCGAGCTGGCCGACTGGCTCGGGCTCGAGTCGATCGTCGTCGGCGAGCGCGGCGACCTCGCCGACACGCTGAGGGCCGTGGTGTAGTCAACCTGGCTCGCTCGTCCGGGGCGCTGCCCGGGCACTGCCCTCGGCGCCCCGCTTGACAGGTGCGGGTGATGGGTCTCATTCGCACGTGGAGCAGGGGCGGTGCGAGACGGGCGCCGAGGGCCACGGTTCAGCGGGTCGGACGGAGCGCCCTTGGAACGGTAGAACCCTGCACTCTCCCTGAGCTCTCGGGCATTACTGTACACTTCGAGCCATCTCGTCCAGGGGATGAACATGGGCAACCCAGTAAAGGATCTGCTTGTTCCGGCCGAGCGACCTCGGCACGGGGCGAAACCGAGGCGCACGGGGTTCCTGCTGCGCGCCGGCGTGGCCGTCGCCGGGGCTGCATTGGTGCTGACCAGCCTCGACGGCGTCACGTATGCGGCGGGCCAGGGGGTAGTCGCTCGCGATTACTCCGCCGCCAGCGTCCTGATGGCCCGGGACCTGGCGGGGGCAGCGGTGTCGGTAGCCGACAAGCCGGAGAATCCCGGACGCGGACGCGGCAACGGGAACCGAGGAGGCGGGCAGGCCAATCGCCAGGGGAACGATGATCACCCCGGCAACGGCGTGGGGCTCGGCCTGCTCGTGAACGGCCGGCTCGACGACGACCAGGCTAACGAGCTGGCCGACGACCTGGCCGACGAGTTTGCCAATTGCCTGAACGACGGGGACGAAGTCGAGAACATGCGCGTCGGCCAGATCAAGCACCTCGCCCGCGTCGCCGGCCTGAGCATCGATGATGTTAAGGAGGCGCTCGCCGACGAGGAATCGGACGAAGATCTCGGCCTCGATCGGCTCGTGCGCGAAGAGCTCGACGACGGGGCGGATGAGCTGGCCGACGCGCTGGGTGCGGGCATCGAGGACAGCCTCGAGGATGGCGAAGACCTCGACCGCATCAAGCTCGGCCACCTCCTCCAGGCGGCTCGTGCCTGCGGCATCACGACGCAGGAGATCAAGGAGATGCTCCGGGACGTCAGGGATGACGAGTAATCCCGGTCATGCTCAGGCGGTAGCGCCTGTCCGTTGCCGCGCTCATGCGCGGGATGACAGGCGCTCACCGACCCGGTCACCCTGAGCCGAACAGTCTGTCGTCCTGGGTGACAGGACAAGTGCCGAGGCTCCCGTTGCCACTACGGTCGTGGAACTGTGGGCGGGGCTACCGTCGCGTGGTGCGCCATACCGCATGAAAACGGGGGCGGCCGGTCCGGCCGCCCCCGTTCCCCTTCGACCCGCCGCCGTCGCTTACGCCTCGCGCGGGAAGATCTGCACCCGGCGGTACGGCTCACGACCGAGGCTGCGCGAGCCGAGGTTGTAGCGCTCGGCGAGCTGGTGCTGGAGCCGCCGAATGTAGGAGCTCTGCGGGGCCAGCTCGATCGTCCTGGACTCCTCCAGGACGTGGGAGATCGCGTCCTCGGTCTCCTGGAGCGCCGAGGTGGTCGCCGAGACGGCGCCGACGTCCATCTGGACGATCCGCGTCAGCCCCTCCTCGATCTGGCCGCCACTGTTCCCCCGCAGGACGTAGACCGGCGTGCCGTTCGATTCGGCGTCCCGCAACGGCTGCGGCTTGCGCCGGTAGTAGTTCTTGAGCGTCAGGACGACATCAGCCTCGACCGGAGCGTCGGCGAGCTCGAGCGGCAGCCGCATCGAGCGGATGAGCTGCTCCATGCGCGACCGATTGACACCGAACGGGTAGACCCGGATGATCTTCGATTCGCCGCGCTCGGCTCGATCCGCTCGCTCCGTGCGTGCGTGGTCAAAGTCCCGCGGCGCGGCCGATTCCTCGGCGTCGCCGGCCCGCCAGCCGAACGAGGCCGGCGTGGTCGTCCCGTCGTCTGCGGGAACGGACGTGCGCCGGCCGCCCCGCGACAGCGGACGCGGCGTGACCGGCCGCTCGATTCGAATGTCACCGCTCTCGTCGCGGTACCGGACGGTAGCCGGGCGTGGCTGACCGCGCAGCATCGCGTCGACGACGTCCGCCACGTTGTCGTGGACGGCGACCCGGCTCCAGTTCTGGATCTCGATGACGACGTCGAACGTCGGCGGCGCCTTCCGCTCGAGGACGGACTTCTGGGTACCCCGCCGCCGCGCCTCCTCGTCGCCGAGGGTCACCGTCTGGATGCCGCCGATCAAGTCGGCCAGCGTCGGGTTCTGCATCAGGTTCTCGAGGGTATTGCCGTGCGCCGTCGCGATGAGCTGGACGCCCCGCTCGGCGATCGTCCGCGCCGCCTGGGCCTCGAGCTCGGTCCCGATCTCGTCGATGACGATGACTTCGGGCATGTGATTCTCGACGGCCTCGATCATCACCGCGTGCTGGGCCGTCGGCGTCGCGACCTGCATGCGGCGGGCGCGCCCCACCGCCGGATGCGGGATGTCGCCGTCGCCGCCGATCTCGTTCGACGTGTCGACGATGATCGTCCGCTTCCGCAGGTCGTCGGCGAGGACGCGCGCGGCCTCGCGGAGCATGGTCGTCTTGCCGACGCCCGGCCGCCCCATCATCAAGATGCTCTGGCCGGACTCGATCAGGTCGCGGATGATCGCGATCGTCCCGTACACCGACCGGCCGACGCGGCAGGTAAGCCCGACCACCCGGTCCTTGCGGTTCCGGATCGCCGAGATGCGGTGCAGCGTCCGCTCGATGCCGGCGCGGTTGTCGTCCCCGAACTGGCCGATGCGGTCGATGACGTAGTCGAGATCGTCGGACGTCACCGGCTCCGGCCGAAGCAGGACCTCGCGGCCCGGCAACCGTGCCTCCGGCTCCCGGCCGAGGTCCATGACGACCTCGAGCAGCTCGTCGCGCTGGGGTAGGGTCGCCAGCGGCTCGCGAATCCGGGGCGGCAGGACGTCGAGCAGGAGGCCGAGGTCATCGGTGACTCGGAGCTCGGGAATGAAGCGTGGCTGCTCGTGTGCGTGAGCCATTAGCCTCCAGCAATCTTTGCAGGAACGAACTGGCACTCCGGTACGCGGACCGTGAGCTGCCGCACGAAAACGTCGACGCAGGCGACCTCCTTGAAACCGAAGCGTTCAAGTGCAGTTCCCAGGCCAGCCTGGTACTCGCGGGCCGTCGAGTACACCGGGGCCTTCTCGCTGGTCTGTTTCAAGGCGTATCCGATGAATCGATCCAACATCGTCTCGAACTTAGGATGGATCAAGACCTCGAGGTACTGGCTGCGCTGGCCGTAGACGACCTCGAGCCAGCCGGCCAGCCCCTCGCCCAGCTCCCAGACGTACTGATGCCGGTCCCCGACGAGCGTCGGCGCCCACCGCCGGCGGCCACGGTGCAGCGCCGACCACTCGTCATACGTCATCGCCTCGGCGGACCGTACGATCGCCGGGACCGCCGCGTTGTAGAGGGAGAACAACGCGTGCTCGTCGGCCCGCAGCCGGGGCCGTCCTTCGTAAAAATTGTCACCTCTCGATGCGCTGAACGGTGGATCGAGTCGGTAGATCGTGACCCCCGTGTAGCGTTCGAATCCGGCCCGGCGAGCGACATGGGCCCCGGCCTCGCCGGCGCCCATGTCGATGAACAGCCGCCGCGCACCACCGCTCACCGCGTCTTGCGACACGGCGTCGAGAAGCGACGCGGCGACCTCCGGCCGCCCGGCGACGGCGTGGAGGTGCTCGACATCCCAGACGAGCCCACCGGCCCGGCCGCGCGCCACGAGGAGCCCGGTCAGGGCACCGTCGTCCGTGGCCACCCAGGCACGGCCCCAGCCGGGACCCAGGCCAAGCGGCTGACGCAGGGCGATGGCGGTCGGCAGGCGACCGCACTCCGGCTGCACCTTCGGCCAGGTGTGCGAGGTCAGCTCCGTCACGTCCGCCCGCCGCAGGAACATGCCGACGCCGACCAGATCGGTCGGGCGCAGCGGGCGAATCATCGATGCTCGATCCAGTACCAGAAACTTCACCCTTGATTGTACAGCAGGCGATCCTCTAGCGGGGACCCTCGCGGCCCTATAATCGGGGGCATGTCCTCGGCCACACCCGACGCTCAGCTCGCCGCCCAGCCAGCCGGGCGGCACCCCCCCCCGAGCGACGCGGGCG
>JALYGH010000610.1 GCA_030777205.1 Chloroflexota bacterium | reverse complement strand
GGCCGGATCCCCGTCGCCGGCCGCGTCGCCGAGCCCGGCCGCCGGCGGCGCCACGACGAGTGCGCCGGCCGTGGCGTCGGGTGGCGGGTCGCTGAGCGGGACGATCAAGATCGTGTCGTCGCTGCCGCGGACGGGCAGCTCGAAGGGGCAGACGGACACGATCGTGAACGCGATCCGGATGGCGCTCGACGAGGCCGGCGGGATGGTTGGCGGGGCCAGGATCGAGTACGAGGACATGGACGATGCGACGCCGGCCCGCGGGGCGTGGGATGCCGGCAAGGAGGCCGAGAACGCCAACCGGGCGGCGGCGGATCCGTCGGTGCTGGCGTACATCGGGCCGTTCAACTCCGGCGCGGCGAAGGTGTCGATCCCGATCCTGAACCGGGCCAACCTGCCGATGGTCTCGCCGGCGAACACCTACCCCGGCCTGACCAAGCCGGGCACCGGCGAGCCGAACGAGCCGGACGTCTACTACCCGACCGGCAGGCGAAACTACACGCGGGTGGTGCCGGCCGATGACCTCCAGGGGGCGGTTGGCGCAGCGTGGGCGAAGCAGCTCGGGGTGAACCGCGTGTACGTGCTCCACGACACGGAGCTGTACGGCAGTGGGATCGCGACCGTGTTCGCCGACAAGGCCGAGCAGATCGGGCTGCAGGTGGTCGGCGGGCCGGAAGGGATCGACCCGAAGGCGTCGGACTACCGGGCGCTGGCGACCAAGATCCGTGCGGCGAACCCAGATCTGGTCTACTTCGGCGGGATCACCCAGAACAACGCCGGCAAGCTGGTCAAGGACCTGCGGGCGGTGCTGGGACAGGATCTCAAGATCATGGGCCCGGATGGGATCTATGAGCAGGCGTTCCTCGACGATGCCGGCGACACGGCCGAGGGGGTGCTGGTGACGTTCGGCGGGGTGCCGCCGAGCAAGCTGACCGGCAAGGGGGCCGAGTGGTACCGAGCGTACAAGGCGAAGTTCGGGGGCGAGCCGGAGGCGTACGCGGCGTACGGGTACGAGTCGGCCAAGGTGGTGCTGGACGCGATCCGGCGGGCCGGGCGGGCCGACCGCGAGGCGGTGCGCGAGGCGCTGTTCGCGACCGCCGGCTACGACGGCGTGCTCGGCACCTGGTCGTTCGACGCCAACGGCGATACGACGCTCACGACGATGTCCGGTCGCGAGGTCAAGGACGGCAAGTTCGACGACGCCAACGCCGTCACCCTCAGCGCCCAGGCGTAGGCCCAGGCGCGGTACGGTTCGGGCGCGAGGACGCGCCCGGCCGCGCACGACGCTCCGGCGGAGCCTCCTCGGTCAACCTGACCGGGGAGGCTCCGCCGAGTCACGTTAACTTGTGGGTACCGAGCACCTCAGCTCTCCTCGTCAGTCCTCTCCTCGGGAGGCTCGGTACGGCTGATGCCGGGCAGCCGACCCATTTCGCGGTCGAAACTGTAGATCTGCGTCGCGCCCGCCCGCTCCATCTCGGCCGCGATGTAGGCGTCGCCGAAGGGCAAGTTGGGATCGACGTACAGGTCAAAGACGTGGGCGTAGCGCCGCTTACCCGGCAAGGTGAGCCCTGGCAAAGACAGCAGCGCAAGCATCTGCTGACGGATCTGGTCCTTCGGAACCCGGTAGCTGCGTTCGAGCGTGAACACCGTCTCGAAGACGACCATGTCGGAGAGCCGGGCCTCCTCGCCGCGCTCGATGCGCCGAAGTAAGGCGGTCGCCCGGGGTGAATGCTCCGGGTGGTCGCCGAGCAGGTGGCGCAGCAGGATGTTGGTGTCGAGGAAGGGAAGGGCCATCAGCGTCCGAGGCCGCGCCTGACCTCATCCGCCACGCCGCGCTCGAACTCGTCGCGCTCCTGCTCCGGGCTTAGCGGGGGGCGGTCGCTCTTGAGGCTACCCGACGTGCGCTCGACGATACTCGGACGGCGTTCGAGGGTCGCCCATCCCTCAGCGAGCGTGACGACGACGCTGTCCCCTTCTCGAAGCCCCAAGGCCCGGCGCACCTCGAGCGGCACCGTGATCTGGCCCTTCCTGGTGACCTTCGTCACGTGCTCCTTCATAACTGCCACCTCAGTAGGTACTACCCGGCTCTGAATGGTAGTACCGCGGTGGAGACTCAAACCAGACCCGGCCTCGTAGTGACCCGGGTCAGTGGCGGGAGCGGCGGAACCGGAGGGCGCGGACGAACGCGTCGGCTTCCTCCCGGGTCGGGAGTGACGGCTGCGCGCCCATCCGCGACGCGGCCAGCGCCCCGGCCCCCGACGCCGCGACCAGCGCCTCGACCAGCCCGCGCTCGGACAGCGTGGCGACCAGGGCGCCGAGGAACGCGTCGCCGGCCGCCGTCGAGTCGACGGCCTGGATGCGGAACGGCGGGACCTCGCGGGTGCCCTCGCGGCCGATGACCTGTGCTCCCCGCTCGCCGAGCGTCAGGACCACCGTCCGCACACCCCGATCGAGCAGGCTCAGCGGCGAGCCGCCGCCCGTCAGCGCCTCGACCTCCACTTCGTTCAGCACCAGGTAGTCGAGGCCGTCGAGCAAGCCGTCCGGCAGGGGCTGGACCGGGCTCGGGTTCAGGAAGACCGGCACGCCGGCGTCGCGGGCCAGCGCGGCGGCCCGGACCACCGTGTCCATCGGGACCTCGAGTTGGAGGAGCAGCGCGTCCGCCCCCTTCAGCATGTCGCGCCGGGCCGCCACGTCCTCGGGCGTCAGCCGCGCGTTGGCGCCGGGCACCACGACGATCGTGTTCGTGCCGGACGCCTCGACGGTGATCAGCGCCGTGCCGGTCGGCCCCGCGTCGGCGCGCCCGATGCCCGAGATGTCGATCCCCGCCCGCAGCAGCTCCCCGGCGAGCGCTCGGCCGGGCTCATCCTGCCCGACCTTGCCAATCATCGCGACGCCGGCGCCCATCCGCGCCGCCGCGAGCGCCTGGTTAGCCCCCTTGCCGCCTCCGAAGCGCTGCAGATCGGTCCCGAGCACCGTCTGGCCGCGCTCCGGCAGCGCGGCGGTCGTGACGACCAGATCCAGGTTGATGCTGCCGACCACGACCACCCGCGCGGGCATCGACGCCTCCCCGTCCGGCATCCCGAATCGGCGCCATTATAGGCGCGGCGCTCGCGGTGGCCGCGCCGGGCTGTCAATCGGTCAGGCCAGCATTCGATGCTGGCGCAGTGCCTCCTCCAGCACATCAGCCCGCGGTGCCGTCAGCACGTCGTTGCCGAGCTTCAGCGTCGGCTTGACCTCCATCCCGCCGTTCTGCTCGCGGACCCACGCCGCCGCATCCGGATCCTGCTCGATGTTCACGTACTCGTAGTCGACGCCGAAATCGTCGAGGAACGCCAACGCCTCCTGCGTCACGTGGCACCAATCGGCGCCGTAGACGACGAGCGAATCGGATTGTTGTGTCACTGCGTCTCTCCTTCCGGTAATCGAGCCCAGAAGGAGACGCACGCCCTGTGCCGCCAGCCAACCCGACGATACCCTCGGTACAATGATCCCGAAGGTGGAGGGAGGCGCGATGACGACGACGCGAGTGAAGCTGGCATACGGTCGGAACGGCCTCGAGGTAGAGCTACCGGCCGAGCGGACGACGATCATCGAGCCGCGCTTCGTGCCCGGCCTCCCGAACGAGGCCGACGCCCTGGGCGCCGCCCTCCGCGCCCCGCACGCCTCGGCGCCGCTGCGCGAACGGGTCTCGGCCGGCGCCCGGGTCGGGATCGTCGTCTGCGATATCACCCGCGCGATCCCGAGCGATCGCATCCTGCCGGTCCTGCTCGACGAGCTGGACCACGTCGACCCGAAGAACGTGACGATCTTCGTCGCGACCGGCACCCACCGCGCCAACACGCCCGAGGAGCTGGACCGGATGCTCGGGCCGGCCGTCGCGCGCTCCTACCGGGTCGTCAACCACGACGCCTTCGACCTCGCGCGCCACCGCTATCTGGGCCAGACGTCGTCGGGCGGGCCGATCTGGATCGAGAGCGACTTCCTCGACCAGGACGTCAAGATCCTGACCGGCTTCATCGAGCCGCACCTGTTCGCCGGCTTCTCCGGCGGCCCGAAGATGATCGCGCCGGGTCTCGCGTCGATCGAGACCGTCCACCACCTCCACGGCGCGCCGATGATCGCCCACCCGAAGGCGATCTGGGGCATCACCCACGGCAACCCGATGCACGACACGATCCGCGAGATCTCCACGGTGGTGAAGCCGGACTTCACGCTCGACGTGGCGCTGAACAAGGACCACCAGATCACCGCCGTCTTCGCCGGCGAGCTGTTCACCGCCCACAAGATCGGCTGCGAGTTCGTCCGGGAGACGGCGATGCAGCCGGTCGATCGGCCGTACGAGGTCGTCGTCACCACGAACAGCGGCTATCCGCTCGACCAGAACCTCTACCAGGCGATCAAGGGCGTCTCGGCGGCGAACCAGATCGTCGCCGAGGGCGGCGCGATCGTCGCCGCCGCCGAGTGCTCGGACGGCCTGCCGGACTTCGGCAACTACAAGGACATCCTGCGCATGCAGCCGTCGCCCGAGGCGCTGCTCGACATGATCGAGGGCGAGGGCTTCCGCGTCCACGACCAGTGGCAGGTCCAGGTCCAGGCCCAGGTCCAGCGGCGCGCCCGCGTCCACCTCCACGCCGACGGCCTGACCGAGGCCCAGGTCCGCGCCGCCCACCTGGAGCCCTGTCCGGATGTCTCGGAGACGGCCGAGCACCTCTTGGAGCAGGCGGGCCCGAACGCCCGCCTGGCCGTCTTGCCCCAGGGCCCCCAGACGATCCCCTACGTCAGGGGCTAAACGCACCCTCGCGGCCGGCACGGTGAGCGGGTGAGGTGGCATGTCCGGTGACTGCGGGGTAACGAGGGGTCCCCTCGCCGGTCGCTCATCACGACCGACTGCCTCCCGCCCACCACGCAGCGCCTCAGGAACAAAATCGTCGAACTTGGCACATCTCGCTCGCTCTATCAGGCTGCTTAAGAAGTGGGTACTGAAGCCGTGATTGGCGGCAGTTGGTCCGTCGATTCCCCTTCAGGAGCTTGGAGACGGGGTGATCTGCGCTCTCGAGCGGGTCAGGCAGCGTGGCTGGTGATCCGATATGGCCTTCAACGGCTCCATTGGGCCACTACCTCGCCCCTCGCTGTCAGGCCGCCGCTGGGATCGCGGCCGGTCTCACCACCAATCGGCTCAGTCGGACGAGGTTGTAGGCGGTCGCCACCAAGTATCCGGCGAGCCCGGTACGGTCCAGCCCTCGGTAGCGCGTCCGCCGGAAGCCGCCGATCGTTTTCATCCACCCGAAGACCTCTTCCACTCGTTTCCTGATCCGCTGGC
>JALYGH010000609.1 GCA_030777205.1 Chloroflexota bacterium | reverse complement strand
GCTCACTCTTGGTCGGCTCGCTCTTGGTCGGCTCGCTCTTGGTCGGCTCGCTCTTGGTCGGCTCGCTCTTGGTCGGCTCGCTCTTGGTCGGCTCGCTCTTGGTCGGCTCGCTCTTGGGCTCGCTCTTGGTCGGCTCGCTCTTGGGCTCGCTCTTGGTCGGCTCGCTCTTGGGCTCGCTCTTGGCCGGCTCGCTCTTGGGCTCGCTGTTGGTCGGCTCGCTCTTGCGAGTGTCCGGCTTGCCGAGCACCGTTCCCGTCACCGCCGAGGCTGCCGGACCGATGCCCCGCTCGGCGGCTACCGCGACCTGGCTCACGCTGATAAGCGCGGCCAACATGGCAAGGACCGAAAGCGTGGCCTGGCAACGGGCCAGTCGGTACGGCAGGCGTAATGGGCGGCCTGGCTTCCTCGCGGCCTCGGGGTGTCCGAGACGATTCCCCCGTCGAGATCTCACGCTAAGCCCCGCCCTCTCCCGAATCCCCGTCGCCACCCGTTGGCCGCTGCCCGCGACACACGCCTGACCACCCGCCTGCCGACCAACTTATCACTGTCTGGAGAGCCGTCCTCGTTCTTGCCTGGACCTGACACGGGCGGCCCAGGCAAGAAATATGCCGTCGTCTTTATCGCGTAGGCACATCGTACTGGAAAAGGTCCGTTTAGTAAAGGGCGTTCGGCGTGCGCGAAGCCCGCACCGGTTCCCGGATTGGCGATTATCCGAGGCTATGAACGCCGCGTCGTTGATACAGTGTCGAGACGGTCGACATTTCGTTCACGCGGAGCCGACGAGGTTCGACGAAGCGGCTCCGGAGGGGCCGTGGTTGGGCAGACGACCCACCCGCCCTTGGCATCGCGGTCCGGGGCATCCCATTGGATAGCTCCAGGATGGGGCATTCTCGCGCCGGGCGCGTCGGCCAGGTGGCCATGGGGCATCCGTCAGGCGGCCGATCTCCGGCGTGCCGTCAGGACGGCGGTGGTCGCTAGCCGCTCCTGGCCGCCGCCTCCTCGCGGCTCAGGGCGTCCATTTCCTCGATCGCCAGCGCCACGGCGGCGATGCGGTCGGCCGTCTCGGCCGCCTCCGGCTCGTCGAACGTCCGATAGGTCGCCAGCCTCTGGTGCAGCTCGTCGAGTCGCTGCACGAGCCGCGCCCGCGAGGCAAGCACGTCGGCCACGCGGACCTCCCCCCTGCCCCAGAGGGGGACCACGACACCTTTCGCGCGGCGCCGGCGCGCGGGTCAATCGAGGACGTGGGGCATGCCACTCCGCTCGCGCAGCCGGCGCAGGTCGGCGAGGAGGGCCCGGCGCCGCTCCACGGCGGAGGGCTCCCGCCGCTCCTCGGGCGTCAGGCTCGTCTCATGGTCGAGGTCGGCGAGCAGGAGGCGGGCGACCCGGCCGACGGACGGCATGGCGTCGAACTCACCCTGTGCCACCCGGCGGCGCAGCGCGTCGATCCAGGCTAGGAGATCATCCGAGGCGGCAAGCTCATCGGGATCGGCGGCCATACATCCCCCCCCATGCCTCGCCTCTGTCCTGCCGCAAATCGCGGTTCGGGGTGCCCCATTGCGCAGATCCAGGATGGGGCATTTTCGCGCCGGCCGCGTCGGCCAAGTGGCCATGGGGCATCGGTCAGCCGGCCGATCTACGGCGTGCCGGGCGCGCTCAGGCCAACAGAAACGACACGCGATGTCCCGGGGAAGCCGGATCTCGGCCAGGTGGAGGACCGCGGTGAGGTCGGAGCCCGCCGCCAACCGTCGCATCGAATACCGACGCGGCCGTCTATCTGGTGGCCGACGCCTCGCCGACAGCAGGCGGATCCACCGGCTCGCCCCGGAAGAGGATGCGCCCGAACGCCGAACGGTTGTCCGCGACGATGCGGTACCCAAGCTCGACGAGCCAGATCAGGGGGGGCACGCCGAGCAGTCGAGCGACCGGCTCCCAACCCACGACGCCCAGGATGTAGAGCGCCGCCCGCCCCGCGCGGTAGACGCGCCCGTCTGGCGCGATCACGTGGACCGCCCGAGAGCAGGCCCGACGCAGGCGTGGGGACATTGGCGGAGACGGGGCCCGCTGGTACGGTATCGGCCTCAGCAGCTCGGCCCGATCCCGGCGCTCGGCCCAGGCCACCGCCCGGCGGCAGAAGCCGCAATCGCCGTCCCAGAGCACCCAGATGCAGCCGCCATCGTGGCCGGCCGTCGTCGTCGACTTGCCCACCCTGGTCTCCTCAAGATTCCACCCGGACGATACCATGGTCTTGGGGGTGAGCGATCGGATGAACGTTGGGACGAGATTGGCTGACCGGATCGCGGCGTGGGTCGCGATCTCACCGCTCACTTGCACCGCGAGGCCCGGGCCGGGGGCGCCGCGAGCAGTCGTGCCCGCGCAGCCACCCGGGCGGGCGGCTGCGCGGCCCGCCGCTTGGGGACATGATCGTGGGGAGCCCCGATGACGGGGGGGGCGGTCGGCACTGCCGGAGCCGGAGGCGTCGACGCATACAGCATCGTCAGCGCGTCGGCGGAGGCGATGGCGTGGCTCCTCCGCGCCGAGTGCGTCCAGGTCTGGCTGCGCGACTCCTCGGCGCGTGTCCTCCGCCTGGCGGCGCAGTTTCCGGCCGATGGGATCCCGCCGGATGCGCAGATCCGTGCACGGGGCTCCATCGTCGGCGCGGCGCTGCACTCGGCGGAGCCGTTGCTGACGGGTGAGGTGGGTCCGCACCCGTTCTGCTGGGAGGCGGCGTCCCGGGCGAATCCACCGAGGAGTGGGCTCTTCGTCCCGGTCCGTCACGCCGATCGCCCGCTCGCGGTCCTGGTGGCGCTGAGCCCGCGCCACGGCGCATTCGCCCGGGGCGACGTCGAGGTCGTCCAGGCCCTCGGCGCCCAGGTCGCGGCCGCGATCCTCAGCGCCCGCCTGTACGCCGAGGCTCGGGATCAGGCGCGCAGGCTCGCGACGATCATGGACGTCAACAAGCGACTGGCGCTCGGGCCGGACCGCGAAGAGCTGTTCGCGCGCCTCGCCGACGGAGCGGCTCACCTGCTCGGCGTCGACGGCGCGGGCGTCCGGCTGGTCGAGGGCGGCGCGCTCGTCCGGGCGGCCGGCTTCGGCTCGGCCGCGGCGATCATAGTCCGGGAGCGGCTGCGCCCTGGAGAGAGCATGTGCGGCCGGGTGGTGGCGGAAGTCCGCACGATCACCAGCGCGAATCTGGCCCGCGAGCCACGCTGCGATCCGGAGGTGCGGGCTCGGGCCCGGGCGGCCGGGGGCTGCGCCTGGCTGGGCGCCCCGCTGCGGTGGCACGGGCGGGTGCTCGGGGCGTTGTTCGTGACCCATCGAGGCACGCGCCGCTTCGACCAGGCCGACCGCCGGCTGCTCGAGGCGTTCGCCGATCAAGCCGCGATCGCGATCGCGAACGCCCGCCTGCTCGAGCAGGAGCAGGCGCAGCGCAAGCAGCTCGAGGCCGTCCGTGACGTGACGGTCGAGATCGCCCGCGAGCTGGACCTGTCGGCAGTCCTGGCGCTCGCCATCCGTCGGGCGGTCGAGCTGGTGGCGGCCTCCTCCGGCGTGATCCGGCTGCTCGACGAGCCGAGTGGCCTGCTGCTCCCGTCCGCCTCCCACGGCCGGGGCGAGCGGGGGGGCGAGCTGGAGGTCAAGCTCGGCGCGGGGGTCACGGGGACCGTCGGCCAGCATCGGCGGGGCATGATCGTCAACGATTACGGCGCCTCGCCGTATGCGCGCCCGTTCTTCCCGTATCGGCCCCGAGGCGTGGCGATCCTCGCCGAGCCGATCCTGTCACAGGATCGGCTCGTCGGGGTGATCACGGTCAGCAAGGCGGGCGCCGCGCGGCCGTTCAGCGAGCAGGACCGAGAGATCTTGTCCACCTTCGCGGGCCAGGCCGCGATCGCCATCGAGAACGCGCGACTGTACCGCGAGCTGGCCGACCGCGAGCGCCGCCTGCACGAGCTGGTCGGTCGGCTCCTACAGTCCCAGGAGGAGGAGCGACGCCGCGTCGCCTACGACGTCCACGACGGGCTCGCCCAGGTGGCCGCGGCCGCCCACCAGCACCTGGAGGCGCTCGCATCTCACTACCGCCCGCGCTCGCCCCGGGCGCGTCAGGAGCTCGACCTCGCGCGGGAGCTCGCCCAGCGCACCGTCCGGGAGGCGCGCCAGATCATCGCCGATCTTCGACCGACCGCGCTCGACGATTTCGGGCTCGCGGCGGCGCTCGGCCTGGAGGTCGACGCGCTCCGTGCTCAAGGATGGCAGGTCACCTATGACGAGGCGCTCGGTCCCGAGCGGTTGCCGCCGACGGTCGAGGCGGCCCTCTTTCGCGTGGCCCAGGAGGCGCTGACGAACGTTCGCAAGCACGCTCGGACCACCCGGGTGCACCTCGCGCTCCGTCGAGATGGCCAGATCGTCAGCTTGGAAGTGCGGGACTGGGGACGCGGCTTCGAGCCACAGGCCGTGCTGACGAACGCCCGTCCCAGCGAGCGCGTCGGCCTGGCCGGCATGCGCGAGCGCGTCGCCTGGCTCGGCGGCCGCTGTTCCGTCCGCAGCCACCCCGGCGCCGGGACCCGAATAGTGGCGGAGGTCCCGCTCCAATCGACATGATCCCGCCACAGTCGCATGACTAGGAGCTGCAGTCGATGAATCGTGAGCGGCGGCCGGCAGGACGGCCCGACACGGCGCGACTCGTGATCGCCGATGATCACGAGCTCGTGCGGGCCGGCCTTCGGAGCCTCCTGGCGGGAGAGCGGGGCCTGGAGGTCGTGGGCGAAGCGGCGGATGGCCGCCAGGCGCTAGCGCTCTGTCGCGAGCTGCGGCCCGACTTGGTGCTGATCGACGTGCGCATGCCGGGCCTGGACGGGCTCGCGGCCACGACCGCCATCAAGCAGGAACACCCCGAGATCAGCGTCATCATCGTGACGATGCACGAGAATGCCGACTACCTCATCGAGGCGATCCGGGCGGGCGCAGCCGGGTACGTCTTGAAGGGCGCCAGCAAGCGCGAGCTGCTCACCACCATCCGCCAGGTGCTCGGCGGAGAGTCGGCGCTGCCGCCCGAGCTCGCCACCCAGCTCTTCCAGCGGCTCGCTGCCGACGCGGCGCACGCCGCTGCCCCCGCCCCGACCGTGCTGCCGACCCCTCCCCCGTCCACGCCCTCACGGTCCTCCCCCTCCGGACCGTCGCCCCTCGATCAGCTCACCCCGCGCGAACGGGAGGTGCTGCAGCTCGTCGCCCGCGGACAGACCAACCAGGAGATCGGGCGCGAGCTGACGGTCAGCGTGAGCACGGTCAAGACACACCTCGAGCACATCATCGCCAAGCTGGGCGTCTCGGATCGCACCCAGGCGGCCGTCCGCGCCGCCGAGCTCGGGCTCCTCACCTCCAGTCAGTCCTCGTAGCTCCAGGCGCGCGAACAACGTGACGCGGGGTGCGGGACCGCGCCATCGATGTCAGCCGACTGCCGCCCAATCCGGCCAGGCTCCTCGCCATGCCCGGCCGGCAACCGGCCCGACGATGCGGAAAGGGGCCGGAGCAGCGTCTGCCCTCGCCCCTAGTCGGGCGAGGGCCCGGTGAGCAGCGCCCGACACCGTCGAGGGACGCGGACTGGAGCAGAGCGCCGCGGGTTACGCCGGCTGGGCCGCCTTGACCCGGTCCAGGACGTTGCCGAGCTTATCGACCGCCTCATCCACCTCAGCCTCGGTCAGCACGAGCGGCGGCATGAAGCGGATAACGTTCGGGGCCGGCGCATTGAGGAGCATCCCTTCCTTCATCGCCTCGCTCACCACCTGGGCCGAGATGTCCGAATCGAACTCGACCCCGACGAGCAGCCCCATGCCGCGCACGTCGGTGATCGAGGGGTGGGCCTTGCGCAGCTCCTCGAGCTTCTGGACGAGGCGAGTGCCCACCTTCTCGACGTGGCCCGGGATGTCCCGCTTCAGCACCTCGCGCATCACGGCCAGCGCGACGGCCGTGGCGAGCGGGTTGCCGCCGAACGTCGAGCCGTGGTCGCCGTAGGTGAAGACGCTGTACGACTCCTTCGCCAGGAACGCCCCGATCGGCACCCCGCCGCCGAGGCCCTTCGCCAGCGTCATCACGTCTGGCTCGACGCCGAACTTCTGGAAGCCCCAGAGCGTCCCGAGCCGCCCGACACCCGTCTGGACCTCGTCGAAGACGAGGACCAGGTTATTCCGGTCGCACCAGTCGCGGACGCCCTGCAGGTACTCCTTGGTCGCGACGTTCACCCCGCCCTCGCCCTGGACCACTTCGAGC
>JALYGH010000608.1 GCA_030777205.1 Chloroflexota bacterium | reverse complement strand
TCCTTCGGCTTGGCGGCGGCGGCGGTCGTCGGGGCGGCCGCGGCCGGCTTCTGCGCGGCAGGCGCGGCCGGCTTGGCCTCCGTCTTCGGGGCCGCCGCCGGCTTGTCCGGGGCCGCTGGCTGGCCGCACGCGGCCACGATGCTGACGACGCTCAGCCCTCCGAGCCCGTACAGGAAACGACGACGCGACAAGGGTCGCACGCTACGCTGCGTATCCATACACCCAACCTCCGGTAAAGTGCTCACACACGGCATCCGTGCCGCGCGGCGTCAACGAGGTCGATCTACCGAACCACTACATCCTGGCCCGCCGGCCACACTCGTCGCGCAGGGGCGCGATCAGCGGGCGGATGAACATCGACGGGCACGATGCCAAAGATTCTCCACGTGGCGGCTACCATTGTCAATGTTTCCGTGACCACCCGCCTGCCGCGCCCACAGGCGGCGAAGCTCCTTGGCGATGGCGCCCAGCTCGCGAAGCTGCCCGCGCAAGATGCATCGGGTCAGCAGCGTAAGATACCGGCCACGATCAAGGCCGCCACTCAGATCGAGGTGGAGAGCGGTGACCGTTCCGATCATGTCGCCACCGGCGATCACCACGACTGCCGTCGCTGCCTGCCGCTACTCCTTGATTCTCGATCCTGGCTCACCGCTCGTCTATCACGTCCCGACGTAGCGGGCGTAGAGGCTGCGGGCCAGGCCGGCATCGCCGGTCCCCTTGACGATCGCTCGGCCGTCACGGAAAATCGTCAGGTCATACGGGTCGACGCGCAGGCGGATCAGGTGCTCGTTGTGGCGGACCGGCGCGACGGCGGCCAGCCGCGTGGCGAGTGCGGCCAGATCAAGCTGACCCGGCCGAGGCGGGCGAACCTGGACGGCGTCGCGGCCGCAGAGCGTCTGCGATAGCGCGGCGCGCCCCTCCAAGAACTCGAAGTCGCGGCGCCCGCACGTCGGGCATTCGGGCTCGGGGGCCGTGATCGGGGTGCGCTGGAACGAGTTGTACCAGAGGTCGATCCAGAGCAGGCCCTGGGCGAGCAGCTCCCGGGCGCCGACCAGCAGCTTGATTCCCTCGGCGGCGGCCAGGTTGGCAATGACGCCGGGCGTCGGGCCGAGCACGCCGGCCGTGTCGCAGGTATCGACGCCGCCGGCCTCCGGTGGCTTGAGGAAGACGCAGCGCAGGCAGGGCGTCTCGTTCGGAACGATCGCCATGACGACGCCGTAGCTGGCGATGGCGGCGGCGTACACCCAGGGCTTGCTGAGCTTCACGCAGGCGTCGTTGACGACGTAGCGGGTCTCGAAGTTGTCCGCGCCGTCGAGGACGATGTCGGCGTCCTCGACGAGGCGCTCGGCGTTGTCCGGCCCGAAGTCCTCGACGACCGGCTCGACGCGGATCTCGGAGTTGATCCGCGCGAGCTTCTCGGCCGCCGCGACGGCCTTCGGCGCCCCCTCGCGGGCGTCAGCCTCGTCGAAGAGAACCTGGCGCTGGAGGTTGCTCAACTCGACGTAGTCGCGGTCGACGATGCGCAGGCTGCCGACGCCGGTGCGGGCCAGCACGTTCGCGATGACCGTCCCGAGCGCGCCGCACCCGACTAGCGTTACCCGCGCGGCCAGCAGCCGCGCCTGCCCTTCCGGCCCCACGCCGGGGAAGATTGTCTGCCGCGAGTACCGGTCCATCGCGAGTAGTAGGCAGTAGAGGGAAGAACGACTGCCTACCGCCTACTGCCTACTCGTCCTAGCTGCCGCCCGCCACGGCCGGGATGATCGAGACTTCGTCGCCCTCCTTGAGGCCCGTCTCGAGGCCCTGGAGGAAGCGGACGTCCTCGCCATTGACGTACAGGTTAACGAAGCGGCGGAGGCTGCCCTCGTCGTCGCGCAGCCGCTGGCGGATCTGCGGGAAGCGGCCCTCCAGCTCGGTCAGCACCTGATCGACGTTGCCCGCACCGACCGCTACCTCAGTCTGGCCCTCGGTGACGCTGCGGAGCGGCGCCGGGATCCGTACACGTACGCTCATGCTGGTTGCTCCTTGCTCCTTCGTTCGTGCCGGACGGCGCCGCGAGGCGCTCATCCGGCGATGACGTCGCCCTCGATCGGATCGACGCGCACGCCCTTCTCCTTCGCCCACTGGAGCGCGCGCTCGATCTCGCCGTCGGTGCCGGTGATCTCGAGGATCACCCAGCCGCGGTCGCCGCTGACGTTGGCCCGGCGAATGTTCGTGACGACCGCGAACTCCTTGCCCATAGTGTAGACGACGGGCTCCGTGATCAGGTCAGGCGGGAAGGTGAACTTCATGCGCTGCTTCGCCATCGCCACTCCTCCAAGCTCTCTTCGTCGAGAGGCCCTCGCCGTCGAGGGCGCCCGACCAAACGTACCGCGCCGCGCGTCGCGGACGCCAGCATACGTCGCCCCCTTTCGTCCCTTCCCCCATCCGGGTAAGAGGCCGGGGATTGGGTGGACTACGCCACCGCCGCCGCGACTGCCGGCTCCTCGAGGGCCAGGGCCGCCTCGATCGCGCCGAGCGTCGCCGGGACGTGGACCGGGTCGTTCAGCTTGCCGATCAGCGCCTCCTGGGTTTTGAGGCCGTTGCCGGTGACGTAGACGACGATCAGCTCGTCCGGATCGACCTGCCCCTGCCCGACCAGCTTCTTGAGCACGCCGACCGTCACGCCGCCGGCCGTCTCGGCGAAGATGCCCTCGGTGCGGGCGAGCAGCTTGATCCCCTCGATGATCTCCTCGTCGGTCACCGACACGGCCGCGCCGCCGCTCTCCTTCATGATCCGCAGCGAGTAGTAGCCATCGGCCGGGTTGCCGATCGCCAACGACTTGGCGATCGTGCTCGGCTTGACCGGCTCGACGTTCAGCGTGCCCTGATCCCAGGCCGTCACGACCGGCGAGCAGCCGAGCGCCTGCGCCCCGACCATCTTTGGCGTCGCATCCTCGACGAGGCCGAGCTTCGCCAGCTCGCGGTAGCCCTTCCAGACCTTGGTGAACAGCGAGCCGCTCGCGACCGGCACGATCGCACGGTCCGGGATGCGCCAGCCGAGCTGCTCGGCGACCTCGTAGGCGAGCGTCTTGCTGCCCTCGGAGTAGTACGGGCGGACGTTGATGTTGACGAACGCCCAGCGATACTTGTCGGCGATCTCACTGCAGACGCGGTTGACATCGTCGTAGTTGCCGTCGATCGCGACCAGTGTCGGGCTGTAGGCGAGCGCGCCGGCGA
>JALYGH010000607.1 GCA_030777205.1 Chloroflexota bacterium | reverse complement strand
TACGCATCGGTCGATGGCGGGATGGCCGACAACATCCGCCCGGCGATCTACGGCGCCCGCTACGAGGCGCTCGTCGCCAACCGGGCGACCGCCTCGAGCGAGGAGCTGGTCACGATCGCCGGCAAGTACTGCGAGTCGGGCGATCTGCTAATCAAGGACATCGAGCTGCCGACGCTCCGGTCGGGCGACGTCCTGGCGATCCCGGCCTCGGGCGCGTACAACCTGGCGATGGCCAGCAACTACAACATGGCCCTAAAGCCGGCCGTCGTGCTTGTTAAGGACGGCCGGGCGCGGCTGATGCGCCGTCGCCAGACGTACGACGACCTGCTCGTCGGCGAGGAGATGCTGTAAGGCGGGCCGAGGAGGCGCTGGGCGGCTGGGGCACCCGATCAGGGGCGCTCGAGGGCAAGCCGGGTGCGCGTCTCGGCCGGAGCTTCGCGCTCATGTAGCGCAGGCCGGGTGGTCGCGACGGGCCGGCGTTCGGCGTCTATCGCTCGGCGCCGCGCCGCCAACCGGTCGGCGTTCCCGAAACTGACGCGGGGTGAACGGGTTCGAATCACCAACGCCCGGCAGCGCGCACAGAGGTAGACGCCGTCGGCCTCGGATGGATCCTGCATCGGGTCGAGCGGCGTGAAGGGCCAAAGGCTCGCAGAGCCACAGCGGTCGCAGGCGAGCATGCAGCGTACCCCGATCCAAAGCTGACGCTTCTCCCGCGTCGCACGATGCGTGCCCGCGTCGCCCGCGGAACTGCTCCGATCGGGCCGGGTCGGCAGCTATAATTTGGGCGTGGACCAACGCGTAGATCGGCGCGCCGCCCTCGGGATCTGGGCCTCGGCCCTGACGTCCGTCGTCGCGGCCTGCACCAACCGGGACACCACGGTCATCCAGACGGCGGATGGTCCGGTCCTCCAGCTCCAGAAGGACGACCTCCTGGTGCTCGTCAGCGGGTTCAAGGACGCCTACCGTCCCGGCGAGCGCATCGACCTGAACGTGCTGATCAATAACCAGACCTCGCGC
Organism: Chloroflexota bacterium; assembly: GCA_030777205.1. Taxonomy (GTDB): domain Bacteria; phylum Chloroflexota; class UBA6077; order UBA6077; family JACCZL01; genus JALYGH01. Next base: position 2,587 of record JALYGH010000607.1, on the reverse strand, counting down.
TTCGCGCAGGCGCGCATCCGGACGCGGCTGATCGGGCGTGGCCAGCAACCGATCGTCGAGGCGGAGGTCGCGGCCACCAACGTCAGGCCGTTCGACGCCACCTCTGTCGAGCGGACCCTCCTGCTCCCGACGACGGTCGAGGCCGGCGACTACACCCTCCAGGTCGAGCTTCCACCATGGAGCTTCGAGGGGCGCCAGGCCGGCGGCGGGCAGCTCAGCACGGCGGTGCGGGTCGTCAGCTAGCACGCCGTGGCCGAAGCAGGTCGGTTGTTCGAGGAGCGCGTCACGCGCCCTTGCTCCGCCCGAGACCCCGCGCGGTCAGCGTCGAAAATCCGATCCGTCCCGATGTTCCAGGAACTGAATGAGCAGGGTGCTCACCGCCTCGGGCTGCTCTTGCTGCACCCAATGCCCGGCGCCCTCCACCAGATGAATGCCCCGCATCCGGGTGCATGCCGCCTTCTGCATTGCCTCCAGGCGCCCGGGGCGCTGGTACACGCCCCAGTCGCTCGCTCCCGCGATGAAGCACGACGGTACGTCGATCGTGCGGCCGGAGAACAGCCGGAGCTCGGCCGAGTAGGCGGGGTCGGTCCCGACTCGGTACGACTGCAGGCCGCACTGGAATCCGGTCCGGGCGTACTCCGAGCTGTACACGCGCAGCTCCTCGTCCGGGAGCCACCTGCACGCCGCGATCTCCGACGCGGACGGCATCTCCGGCGCGACCGTCTCCGCCATGTCCTTGTCCAGGTCCATCACGTAGTAGCGCGGCAGCTTCGCCAGCTCGGTGGCGCTCCACGCCGCCAGCGGGAAGGGCTTGTTGCCCGGCCAATCGGCACTCTTGAAGTGGTAGTAAGCGCGGAGGAAGTCGTGGACGCCTTGCGGACAGCGCCACATGTCGTCGTTGGCCTCACGCGTCGAGTAGTACCAATGGTAGTGCTTGCGCGGGGGGCGCAAGGCTGCCAGTTCGTCGTGAATGCCGGGGCCGGACGAGCCGCCAGCCGGCGCCGCTTCGTTGGCCGTGTTGAATGGCAGCGACGGCGGACCCTCGAATGGGGCGCTCATCAAGGCCACCGAGCGGAACACGTCCGGTCGCGCGAGCGCACACCACGCGGCAACGGGGGATCCGTAGTCGTGCCCCACGACCGCGGCCACCGTGCGGTGGCCGAGCGCGAAGACCAGCCCCAGGGCGTCCCGGACGTGGTTGAGCAGGGTGAACGGTCGGAGGTCATCATCGAAGGCGACGTCCGTGCCGCCGCTCCGCCCATAGCCTCGCTGGTCCGGGGCGACGACGTGAAATCCGGCTTCGGCGAGCGGCAGCATCACCTTGCGCCAGCTATACGCCAGCTCCGGGAACCCGTGGAGGAGCAGGAGGCACGGCCGACCCTCGCCCTCGAAGCCGGCCTCCAGCAAGTGCATCGTGATGCCATTGTTGTTGTCGACGAGGCGGGAGCGTATGCCGACGGGGAGCGTGGTTTCGCCGTACGCAACGTCGCGGTTCGTCATCTGGGATGAGATCCTCGACCCGATGCGCTCCGTCCGCGATGTCATCGCGGAGAGCGACGAGAAGCTCGGGGTGCAGGCGTCGGTGGACCCAAGAACCCGCCTGGACGAGCACCGGGGCGGCACGATCGCGGTCCGCTGTCTGCCGACATTGTAGCCTGGCTATCGCCACGATCGGCGCCGGTGAGGGGCGTCGTAGTCCTGGCGCGGGTGAGGGAGGTTCCTCATCGGTCAGACGTGCCGACGGCGCGGGCGAGGTCGGCGGCGCTCGTGAGCTGGCCGACGCGATCGAGGAAGTCGGCCGCCGACGTGCTCCGCTCGCGGAGGCGCCGAAGGTGGCCGGGGATCGGGCTGGCGCCGGCCGCCGCGTCGCCGTAGCTGCCGTAAAACGCGAAATAGGCCTGATTGAGCTTGCGAACCTCGTAGCCGAGCGCGGCCAGCTCATCGCGGCGCGCGTCCATCAACGCTTCTGCCTCCTCGACCTGCCCGGTGGCGAGCAGTCGGTCGACCTCGACCCGCGTGGCCCGCAGGATCGTGCGGAACTCGCGATCGGGCTCGCGCGAGGCAGCCGCCCCTGACGCGGCCCCTTCGAGGTCGAGCGCGCGGGCGAGCTCATGACCCAGCTCGCGGCCGACCATCTCGGCCGCCGTCTCGTTGATCGCGCGCGCCTCCTCGCTGCTCCAGTAGCGGAGGCCGAGCGGCGAGAAGAAGAGGTGGCCGTGTGCCCACTCGTGGGCAACCGAGGCCAGCGCGTCGATGGGCCGGCTGCCCCGAAGCACCATCGCCGGGTAGGTCGCCAGGCCGCCTGTCGGCACGACGAGCGATACGACGTCGCCGTCGTCGACGGCCGACTCCAGGACGACCGCCGCTCGCTCGCTCACCTCCGGCCGCAGCAGCTCGGACTGGACCGTGGCGATGCGGTCGCGCGCGGAGACGACCAGCACGCGCGGGGGCGACACGAAGGTGAAGCTCACCGGCGGGAAGACGATCCGCCCCTCCTCGGCGAACGGAGCGTCGAGGCCGAAGCCGGCGTCGGCGAGGACGGTGGTCAGGGCCCGCTCGATCGCGTCCTCGGCACGCGGTCGCAGCG
>JALYGH010000606.1 GCA_030777205.1 Chloroflexota bacterium | reverse complement strand
AGGCAATCGCGGACCGACGGCGCGTACTGGGCGCCTTGAACGAGAGAGGTATGGCACACAGCACGGACGTCCTGACCCATTCGCGGCTGCACGGCGGGGCGATGGCCGAGCCCGACGCCGAAGCGATCGTCGGGCGGGACGCGGTCACGCTCTACGTGCGCACCTACAACACGATCCTCCGCACGTCCGGCGAGGTCCGGGTGCGCGCCTTCGAGGCAGCGCACCAGGGCGTCGGGTCGAGCCTCCATCCGAGAGCCGGCAGCGACCGGCCGGATAGCGGGGCGTTCATCTACGCGATCCAGCGCCTGCCGGCCTGCATGGTCCAGATCGACCGGGTCATTCTCGGCCAGCTCCCGGAGCAGTTCGGCACCGTCATCCCCGGCGGGGTCGACGGCTGGCACAAGGTCACGGCACCGGGCCGCCGGCGCGAGTGGCGCTGGGATGGCGCCGCGACACTCGCGGTCTCGATCGCCAGCCCGTCCGACCTGGACGACATGATCCCGACGCTGGTCGCCTACCAGATCGAGTGGAACAAGCTGCACCGGGCAATCCGATCGCGTTCCGAGCTGGCGGCCCGCCTCGAGCGCGCCTCTCAGTCAAGCGGTGCCTGGGTCGGCGAAGTTGGCCGGGAGCTCGGCCTTGCCGAGGAGGACTGGGTCCGCCTGCGTCACATCTGGGGCCCCGACCTGCTCGCGGTCCTTCGCGCGATCGCCGCTTCCCAGAAGGATGTCCGCCTTCAGATGCTCGGCGGCACCCACGTCGGGTACTCCAAGCTCGTCGATCGCTGGTGGGGACCGATCGGCCGCTACCTCGCCGAGCACGGCCTCGCGAACCGCCCGACCTACTTCGTCTCGTCCAATCCGCACAGCATCGTCAACCTGGTTTCCGGGTACGTGCGACGGCGTGCCGACGTGCTGTGGCGGTTCCTCGACGCCGCCACCGACGGCGACGCCAACGCCGAGATCGCGGCGCTGCGGAGCGCCCGAGGCTGGAGCAATCCGGAGAACGTCCTCTACTACGCTTCGCGCCTCTGGCACGCGACCAACCAGGAAGCGCCGGTCAAGGACGAGCGCGCCACGGAGGAGGCCGAGCGCGGCATCGTCACCATCCCGAGCGTGGCCGGCTTCGACGTCTGCGCCCAGGTCGTTGACCTGGCACGCGTCCGCGTCGAGGACATCGACCCGCGCCTGGCCGAGCTGGCCGACGTGGTCGAGCGGACTGACGCCGTCATCCTGAACGTCGACTACCCGCTCGGGATGGCCGCCTACTACATCGGGCGGCAAGTGACCGAGTGGGTCGGCAACCTGCGCGGGATGTACATCCTCGGCAAGGCGGCGACGCTGAATGGGGCCGTCGGCGACGTGATGATCGCCGACGTCGTCTACGATGAGCACACCGGGAACGTCTACTCGTTACCGAACGCCTTCCGCTACGCCGACGTGGCGCCCTGGCTCGAACGCGCCTCGGCGCTCGACAAGCAGAAGGCGGTCACCGTGCGCGGGACGTTCCTCCAGAACCGCGAGTACCTCGAGTTCTTCTACCGCGAGGCGTACACCGTCGTCGAGATGGAGGCCGGGCCGTACCTGAGCGCCGTCTACGAGGCGACGTACCCGGATCGCCACCCGACCGACGAGGCGGTCCACTTCCGCGACCTGCCGTTCGACGTCGGACTGGTCCACTACGCTTCGGACACCCCGTACACCCGGGCGCGGACGCTGGGCAGCCGCCGGCTCTCGTTCGAGGGCATCGACTCGACCTACGGCTCGACGGTGGCGATCCTGCGGCGCATCCTGTCGCTGGAGCGGGCCCGCCTCGGTGGCAGCGACGAGGACGGGAGGAGCGATGGCCACGCTTGACTTGGCGATCCGTGGCGGCACCATCATCATGGCGACCGAGACGCTTCGGGCGGACATCGGCGTAGCCGAGGGCAAGGTGGTCGAGATCGGCGCGGTCGGCGATGCACGCGTCGAGGAGGACGCGACCGGGCTGTACGTCTTGCCCGGGGTCGTCGACCCGCACACGCACCTCGCTACGCCACCTCGATTCGGTCGACCCACTTGATCCACTGGAAGCCGCGTCGGCCGGGCACGACCAGGCGGACCGGATAGCCGTGGCCGGGCGTGAGCGGCTCGCCGCCGACGTGGGTGGCGAGCAGCGCGCCGCGTAGCTCGTCGAGCGGGAAGCTCCAGCGGTGGCCGGTGATCGAGACCACCGCGGCCTCGCCCGCCGTCGACGGGACGCCCGCCCGCGCCAGCAGGTCGCCGACAGACACACCGCTCCAGGTCTGCTCGCTCCACCAGCCGCCGGTGCAGTCGAGCACGGCGTCGTAGCGGCGCGGCGGGAGCGACGTCAGCTCGGCGAGCGAGACGGACAGTGGCGCAGGCATGTCGCCGACGACCGCGAGGCGCCACGTCTCGGCGTCGAGCAGCGGGACGTCGTCGAACAGCCAGATCGTGACGGGGTACGCGTTCGCCGAGAAGGAGCCGGCGTGCTTGGAGCCGGTCGGGCGGCGGGCGCGATCGGTGGTCCGCGCCTCCGCCGACCAGCCCAACAGCGGCCAGCCGGCAGTGGAGAGCGCCGCCAGGCCGGCCAGCCGCAGCACCGAGCGCCGCCCGACCAGGCTCGGCAGCGCCGGACGGCGCTCCCAGCGTCGGATCGCGTGCCAGGCCATCAGCGGCAGCAGTAGCAGCCCGAGCTGGACGTGGACGTTGAGCGGCGAGTAGCCCCAGAAGGTGTCGAACGACACGAGGTTGAGCGTCCAGGCGAGCCCCAGCACCACCGCGCCCAGGAGCGAGAGGCCGGCCAGCGCGCCGGGGACCACGCTCCAGCGTGACGCCGGGCGCGGCAGCCGGCGGCGAAACGACGAGCCGGCGATCGGGAGCTTCAGGAGCAGCGCGAGCAGGAGCGCGACGCCGAGCGCGCGGTGGGCATCCCAGAACGGCCAGGCGAGGGTCGCCGGCAGCACCCATCCGAGGAGGCCGCTCATGGCGAGCCCTAGCACGAGGGCCAGGAGCAGGAGGTTCGTCAGTCGCCGCGGCATGGTGAGGAGTCGCCTTGCAGGTAGCGTGCCGAAAGGCTTCGATGCTCCCCTGACCAGCGCCAGGCGGCCGTCGGGCGAGCGTTGGTCCGCCGAGATCGGCAGCGGCTCGACGACATGGTACCGTGCAGCGGGGCGACTAATCGACATGTACCGATGCAACAATTCCTGTTGCGGGTTGACGAATTCCTCCGAGTGGCGGTAAGGTTCTTCGTCACCATCGCATTGCCCCCGCTATTGCGCCGAGCAGATCGTCGGCGAGCAAGTCGCCAAAGAGGATACGCGTGCTTAGGATCAGGTTGCGCCGGACCGGCGCCCGCAAGAAGCCACAGTACCGCGTCGTCGTCGCCGAGTCCACCTCGCCGCGCGACGGCCGGTACGTCGAGATCATCGGCACCTACAATCCGCTGACCAACCCCTCGACGGTGAACATCAACACTGAGCGGGCCCAGCATTGGCTCAGCGTCGGCGCCACGCCCTCGGTGCGGGTGCACAAGCTCCTCGCCGGCGTGGGCGTCATGGAGCCACCCGCCTTCGTGACGGCCGCGAAGGCCGCCGACGGGGCAGCGACTGATGACACGTCCGGCGGTGCCACGGCAGCGAGTACGGCCGGTGTCGCGACTGAAGCGGCGACGTCGGCGGCCATGGCGCCCGCCGTCGAGGAAGCCGGTGCGTCGGGGCCGATCCCGGATGTCGATGAGACTGAGGCCGCCAGTGGCCCGGACACCGAAGCGACCACCGAGACGGCGACCGAGGCGACCACTGCTGCGAGTGCCGACGCATCCACGACGCCGGACGCCGCGTCCGAGGCGGTTTAGACGGCCATGCGCGAGCTGGTCGAGTTCCTAGTCGAGTCTCTCGTCGAGGATCCCGACGCCGTCCAGGTCGAGGAGGTCCCGGCCGGGCGCGTGACGGTCTACGAGGTTACGGTGGCCGAGGACGAGGTCGGCAAGATCATCGGCCGCCAGGGCAAGGTTATTCGCGCCATCCGTACCGTCGTCAAGGCGGCTGCGACCCGTCAGGGCACGCGCGTCGACGTCGACGTGGTCTAGGTTGGAGGGCAGGCCCTGGCTCCTTCCGGGAGCGATGATCGCTATCTGACGGTCGCGCGGGTAGTGCGGGCGCACGGCATCAAGGGCGAGCTGGCCTGCGAGGTCGTGACCGACTACCCGCAGCGCTTCCGGCGGACCAAGCGCGTCTTCCTGCAACCGTCCACCCGCCCGCGACCTCCGGCGCCTACCCCGGTGGCCGGCGCCCCACCAGGAACGGGCGCCGGATCGCCCGGCGGCGAGAAGCCCGCTTCTGCTGAGGCGCCCAGCAACGAATCCCCCGTCCCGCGCGAGCACGTCGTCGAGCGGGCGCGGGTCGTCCCGTACACGCGCGGCGCCCAGGTCGTGCTCCGCCTCGAAGGCATCGCCGACCGCGAGGCCGCCGAGGCGCTCCGCGGCTGGCTGGTCCAGGTGCCCGAGGACGAGGCCTGGAAGCTGCCCAAGGGGCAGTACTACTGGCACCAAATCATCGGGCTCGTCGTCGTCACGCGCGACGGGCGTCGCCTCGGGACAGTAGCTGATATCCTGGAGACGGGCGCCAACGACGTTTACGTCGTCAGGCGCGAGGGCACGGACCTGCTGCTGCCGGCGATCAAGGACGTCGTGAAGGAGATCTCGCCGGAGCGCGGCGAGATGCTGGTCGAGTTGCTGCCGGGGATGGAGTAGGCCGGGCCGCTCCCGATCGGCCTGGAAGGGGAGGGCGCGGTGGCGCGTCCGAGAACGTATCGAGCCGAGGCGATCGTCCTGAAGCGGATCGACTTCGGCGAGGCCGATCGGGTCCTGGTCATCTTCACCCGCGACCGCGGCAAG
>JALYGH010000605.1 GCA_030777205.1 Chloroflexota bacterium | reverse complement strand
ATACGAAGATCCCCCGCCTGCGCCGCTCGCGCCGCCACATCGGGCCGATCGTCCTGCCGGCCTCGTTCCACACCGAGCGGCGCCTGGCCGAGGTGCGCCGGCTGTGCGAGATGATCGACTCGATCGAGGGGCCGCTGCTGGTGATGGGCGACTTCAACTTCACCGAGCGGAGCGAGGACTACGCGCTGGTCGCCCGCCGTCTGACGGACGCGTATCGCGTCGCCGGCCGCGGTCTCGGCCACACGTTCCCGGCCTGGCTCACGTTTGCCGGCCGGCTCCCGACGCCGTTTCCGTCGGTCCGGCTCGACCACGTCTGGCACTCGGAACACTTCCGGACGGTGAACGCGCGGCTGGGCCCGACCGCCGGCAGCGACCACCATCCGGTCATCGTTCGGCTGGCGCGGCGCGCGTGAGGTGCCGGGTCGAGCCCCAGGGACGGGCGTTGGCGATGGCGACGCCGCCGACGATGAGCAGCGCGCCGACCAGCACCGGCAGGGTCGGCTGTTCCCCGACGATCGGGTAGGCCAGCGCGAGGGCGAGGAGCGGGATCAGGTACTGGAAGCTCGCGACGCGCGCCGCGTGGATCCGCTTCAGCAGGTAGACCCAGCCCGAGTAGGTGACGCCCGTGGCGACGACGCCGCACCAGATGAGCAGGAGGTGCGTCGACATCGAGGCTACCATGATCTGGTCGAAGCCGTCCTCCAGGGCGACGCCGATCGCGACCGGCAGCATCCCGACCAGGCTGGCCGCCGCGCCCATCGCGAGCGTGTCACGGCCGGCCAGCAAGCGGCGGCCGAGCGCCGTATAGACCGCCCAGACCGCCGCGCCGGCCAGGGCCAGGACGATGCCGAGCGGGTGGAGCTGGCTCGCGTCGACGCCGCCCCGCAGGGCGACGACGGCGACGCCGAAGAAGCCGATCGCGATGCCGACGACCGTCTGCCGCCCGACGCGCTCCTTCAGCACGAGGGTCGTCGCCAGCGCCACGATCAGCGGGCTGGCGTTCGCGAGCAGGCTGTTGACGCCGGCCGGCAAGTAGCCGAGCGACGCCATCGACAGCCAGGAGCTGGCCGAAAAGCCGGTCAGCCCAAGGATCACGACCGACGCGGCCACCCGCGGGTGGAAGGCCGCGGCCACCTGGCCGAGTCGGCCGGTGGCCGCGCAGACGGCCATCAGCGCGATGCACGCCAGGGCGATGCGGGCGAAGGCGAGCTGCGTCATGGTGACCTCGGCGAGTGCGAGCTTGCCGGCCGGGTGGAGCGAGCTCCAGACGACGACCGTCGCGAGCATCATCGCCAGCTCGGCGCGCGGTAGCCCGAAGAGGACGCCGGCCGAGGCCGGCCGGGCGGTGGGCGAGGGCGCGGCGCCCAGCGGCCGGGTCAGCGCCACGTCCGCGCCGGATGAGCCTGGAGTGGTGGCCGTGGTTCCCTCCCGGAAGCGCTCCCTACCTTATACCCGTCGCGTACCGGATCGCGCACGACCTCGGGTCGCGACGGGGCCGCGGTCGATCGTCGCGAGGAGCGCGTCGACCGTTGGGCGGTCGGCGGGATCGCGGGAGCGGTAGGCCAGCGCGATCCGCCCGGCCGGGTCCACGACGACGTCGCCGCCCATCTGCTGCTTGTCCCGGCCCGCGCCCCCACGCGGCAGGCCGCGCGTCGTGAGCGCGTGGCGGATGTATGGCGCCAGCGTGCGCGGCGTCAGCATCCGGAGCCAGGACGCCCGGCCGAACCCGTACGCGCGGTAGACGTCGCGTGTCTCGTCGACGAGGCAGGCGAACGGCAGCCCGGCGCGCCGGCAGTAGTCGCGCACGCGCGCAGGCGCGTCGAACGAGACGACCAGGACGACGGCATTCCGCCCCGTCAACTCGGCTTGCCGCTGGCGCAACTGCACCAGGTGCTCCCGACAGTGCAGTCAACCCAGCCAGCGCAGGAAGACCAGGACCACCCAGCGGCCGCGATAGTCGGCCAGGGAGACGGATCGGCCGTCGACGTCCGGCAGGGCGAAATCGGGCGCGCGATCGCCGACGTTCGCGGTCATCGTGGACTTATACTCGCCGGGCAGGGCGGGCCGCACAGACAGGGTGAGGTCGGATAGCGTTGGCCGAGGCATCCGAAGGCACGGCTCCGGTCGAGGTGTCAGGGCGGGCCGAGCAGGCGGGAAGCGCCGAGCGAGCGGGGCCGGTCGCGTCGCCTCGTACGCATGGCAGCGGGGCACGGGCGGTCCGGGTGTCGCCGCTCGCCGTCGCCGCGTGGGTCGCCTACGACCTCGGCAACACGATCTTCTCGTTCAACATCCTGTCGATCTACCTGCCGCTCTGGGTCGTCACCGACATGGGCGGCCGGGACTCCGACTACGGCCTGGCGAGCAGCCTGTCGATGGGGCTGATGTTCCTCACCGCCCCGCTCCTCGGCGCCCTCTCTGACCAGGCTCGCCGCCGCGTCCCCTACCTGGCGGCGTCGACGCTCGTCTGCGTGGCGTTGACGGCGCTGCTCGGCCAGGGCGGGCTCGAATTCACACTCGCCCTGTTCGTGATTGCCAACTACGCCTACCAGGCCGGGCTGATCTTCTACGACGCGCTCCTGCCGGCGGTCAGCACCGCGGAGAACCGGGGCAGGATCGGCGGGATTGGCGTGGGCGTCGGCTACCTGGGCTCCTTCGTCGGCGTCGGCGTCGGCCTGCTCGTGCTGGAGGTCTACCAGGGGACCAAGCCGCTCGTCTTCCAGCTCACGGCGCTGCTGTTCCTGCTATTCGCCCTCCCCTGCTTCTTCTTCGTGCGCGAGCCGGCGCGCGCCGACGCCAAGCGATTCGGCCTCGCCAGCGTCCGCGGCGCCCTGGCCGAGCTGTCTCAGACCGTCCGACTCGTCAGGCGCTATCCCGGGCTGCCTCGCTTCCTGGTCGGTCGGATCTTCTACGCCGACGCCGCGAACACGCTGATCGCCTTCATGGGCATCTACGTCACGACCGAGGTCGGCCTCGCCGAGGACCAGACCCAGCTCCTGCTCCTCTCCGGCATCGCCGCCGGAGTGCTCGGCGGGCTGAGCTGGGGGTTCGTCGTCGACCGGATCGGGCCGAAGCAGACCCTGTTCGCCGTGCTCGGGCTCTGGATCGGCGTGTTCGGGCTGGCCGCCGCGATCGGCGCGTTCGACCTGCCGGGCTGGCTGTTCTGGATCGCCGCGCCGCTCTCCGGGCTGGCGCTCGGCGGGACCTGGGCGGCCGACCGCCCGCTGATGATCCAGCTAGCGCCGCCCCGCTACCTCGGCCAGTTCTACGGCCTGTACGCCATGGTTGGGCGGTTCGGCTCGATCGCCGGGCCGCTGGTCTGGTCGGCGATCGTCGACGGCCTCGGGCTCGGCCGCCCGGCCGCCGTCGCCTGGCTCGGCGCGATGGTGGTCGTGTCGATGCTGATCCTGGCGCCGGTCCCGAACCGGCCGCGCGTGTGGGGGCCGGAGGACTTGGTCCCGACGGAGGCGTGACGGGATGAAGCCGGAGCCGCGCCGGGTTCGGTGTGCTACCCTGCCGGGCAGATCACTTTGCGCGCAGGGAGGGGAGCGATGCCCCGCGTCAATCGCGCGGTCGAGCTACTCAGCCAGAAGCAGCCGATCTACTACACGACGGTCAACGAGCCGACCTACGAGCTCGGCCGCGAGATGGCCGGCACCTGGGCCGACTTCATAAACGTCGATATGGAGCACCACCCGTTCGACGTGACGGCCCTGAACAAGTTCATGCAGGGGCTCGCCGACGGCGGCCCGACTCGCAGCGGCCACCGCACGCCGGCCGTCATCGTCGTGCTGCCCGTGACCGGCCGCAGCGAGGCGATCGTGTGGGCGAACGCCTGGATGGTGAGCCAGGTCCTCGGCTGCGGGGTCCACGGCCTGCTGCTGGTGCACGCGAACGAGCCGGCCGCCGTGAAAGCGTTCGTCGAGGCGACTCGCTACCCGTTCAACCGAGCCGGCGTCGGCGAGGGGCTGGACGAGGGCGAGCGCGGCAGCAGCGGCCAGAAGCACGCCGCCGCCATCTGGGGCCTGTCGGTGCCGGAGTACCTCCGCAAGGCCGACCCCTGGCCGCTCAATCCGGAGGGCGAGCTGCTGATCGGGCTGAAGATCGAGAACCGCAAGGCGCTGGAGAACGCCGAGCGGACGACGAAGGTCCCGGGCATCGGGTTCGCCGAGTGGGGCCCTGGCGACATGGGCATGTCGTTCGGCCACCCGGACGCCCACGACCCGCCGTACCCGCCGGAGATGCAGGCGGCGCGGGACCGCGTCCTGGCGGCCTGCAAGGCGGCCGGGATCGGATTCCTGGAACAGGTCACGCCGGAGAACGTCGTCCAGCAGATCGAGGCCGGCGTGACGATCGGCGCCGGCAGCCAGAACGAGCGAGCCGCCGAGATCGGCCGACAGCACACTGGCCGCACGATGCCGGTGTAGTGCTCGGACGGTGACCCCACTTCGGCACGAATGCCCGAGCCGCGCTCATTGGCTCGGGCATTCGGTGTCCGTAAGCGTTCAGCCTACCCAAGGACTTTACCGATATTCCAGGCTGGCTAGTCGGAGCAGGCGAGCGGCGATGACGGCAGTGTCGGCATCGGGAGCAGGGTACGGAAACGCCGGCAGAGTCGGCAGGTCGCCGAGAGCGAGCGACACGCCGTCGGAATCGCGGACGGCGCCGCTGCGCAGGTTGACCGTGTGCCCCATCAGGTGGGCCGCATCCCCGTTCACCTCCACCCGCGGAACGAGGGCGCGGGCGAGGTTCGCACGGGCGGCGAGCGTCTCGGGTGAGACGGGAGCATTGGCTCGGCTGGGGGCTGCCGCGGCGCTCGCCAGGTCCACGTCGCGCAGCACCTCCGAGAAGTAGAGGGGGGCTACGGCGGGGGGCACGGCCGAGTAGGGACGGTTGAAGCGGACCTCCTCGATGGCCGAGAGCTCGCCCGTCGCCATGTACAGCGGGGCTCCCGAGACCGACAGCATCGCTTCCAGCCGACCGGGGAAGCGGCGGGCCAGGTCGCCCCAGCCATGTGGTCGCCAGCCCGCCGACTGGAGTCGCGAGATCAGCGGCTCGCGTCGGACTTGCCGGCCGGCCAGCCGCCGGCTGGCATGGCTGGCGCGCTCGGCGTCGGTCGGCGCATAGAGCTCGCGGAAGAGCTGGTTGAACGGCTGCGTCAGGCCGTGCGCCACCAGGTGACGCTGCCAGGCCCCGAGCGTGCCGGCCGCCGCCAGGTGCAGGGGATGGGCGACCGCGAAGCGCTCTAGGCGCTCCGGCGGCACCGCCTCGCCGTCGAGCGTGCGCCAGTCCAGCAGCTCCACGGGCTCGGCGGCGCCGGCCGGCCAGCCGCGCAGCACCAGCC
>JALYGH010000604.1 GCA_030777205.1 Chloroflexota bacterium | reverse complement strand
GCCCCTTCTGGCGCCAGACCTTGAGTGTCAGACGCATTGGTCGCTCCGCTCCAGTGGTGAGTGGTGAGAGATGAGTGGGGGCTGCCCCAACTCCGCTACTCGCCTCTCACCACTCGCCTCTCATCTCTCACTTGTAGCTGCGTTGGGCGAGGTGGATGTTCTCGAAGACGAGCGGCTCCTTCACCAGCGTCGGGCTTATTATAATGAACTTCATCGTCCAGGCCCCGACGTAGGCGAAGTGCTCGTCGTCGCGCAGCGCCTCGCCGTCCTCGGTCTGGCTCTCCTCGCGGAAGTGCCCGCCGCACGACTCGGTCCGGTGCAGCGCGTCGATGCACATCAATTCCCCGAGCTCCAGGAAGTCGGCCACCCGCCCGGCCTTCTCGATCTCCTGGTTCAGCTCGGCGCCGGTGCCCGGCACCCGGACGTTCGCCCAGAACTCCTCGCGCAGCGCCGGGATCAGCTCCAGGGCTCGCCGCAGGCCGGCGTCGTTGCGCGCCATGCCGCAGTAGTCCCACATGATCCGGCCGAGCTGACGGTGGAACGAGTCGACCGATCGCTTACCGTCGATCGAGAGCAGGCGCTGGATGCGCTCGCGGACCGCCACCTCGACCGCGCGGACCTCCGGGTGGTCCTCGGTGACCTTCGACTGGCGGTTCTTCGCGAGGAAGTCGCCGACCGTCAGCGGCAGGATGAAGTACCCGTCCGAGAGCCCTTGCATCAGCGCGCTGGCGCCCAGGCGGTTCGCGCCGTGGTCGGAGAAGTTGGCCTCGCCGCCGACGAACAGGCCCGGGATCGTGCTCATCAGGTTGTAGTCCACCCAGAGCCCGCCCATCGTGTAGTGGACGGCCGGGTAGATCCGCATCGGCACCTCGTACGGGTTCTCGCCGGTGATGCGGTTGTACATGTCGAACAGGTTGCCGTAGCGCTCGCGGACGAGGTTGATCCCGAGCCGGTCGATCGCCTCGGCGAAGTCTAGGTACACCCCGAGGCCGCCCGGCCCGACGCCGCGCCCCTCGTCGCACACTTCCTTCGCCGCGCGCGAGGAGATGTCGCGGGGGGCCAGGTTGCCGTAGGTCGGGTACTTGCGCTCGAGGTAGTAGTCCCGCTCGCTCTCCGGGATGTCGGCGGGCGACCGGGTGTCGCCGGGCGTCTTGGGGACCCAGATCCGGCCGTCGTTCCGCAGCGATTCGCTCATCAGCGTCAGCTTGGACTGGTACTCGCCGGAGACGGGGATGCAGGTCGGGTGGATCTGGGTGTAACAGGGATTGGCGAACGCCGCCCCCTTGCGGTACGCGCGCCAGATCGCCGTCGCGTTCGCGCCCTTCGCCATCGTCGACAGGTAGAAGACGTTTCCGTAGCCGCCGCTGGCCAGGACGACGGCGTCGCCGAGGTACGTCTCGATCTCGCCGGTCACCAGGTCACGCGCGACAATACCGACCGCCCGGCCGTCGACGACGATCAGGTCGAGCATCTCGGTGCGGGGGTGCATCTCGACCTTGCCGAGCGCGATCTGGCGCGAGAGCGACTGGTAGGCCCCGATCAGGAGCTGCTGGCCGGTCTGCCCGCGCGCGTAGAACGTGCGCGAGACGAGCGCGCCGCCGAACGAGCGATTATCGAGCAGGCCGCCGTACTCGCGGGCGAACGGGACGCCCTGGGCGACGCACTGGTCGATGATCTTGTTGCTGTTCTCGGCCAGGCGGTAGACGTTCGCCTCGCGGGCGCGGAAGTCCCCGCCCTTGACCGTGTCATAGAAAAGGCGGTAGACACTGTCGCCGTCGTTGCGGTAGTTCTTGGCGGCGTTGATCCCGCCCTGGGCCGCGATGCTGTGCGCCCGCCGCGGGCTGTCCTGGTAGCAGAACGCCTTGACGTTGTAGCCGAGCTCGGCCATCGTCGCGGCGGCGGCGCCGCCGGCCAGCCCGGTGCCGACCACGATGATCGTGTACCGCCGCTTGTTCGCGGGGTTCACGAGGCTCATCTCGAACCTGTGCTTCTCCCACTTCTGCTCGATCGGCCCGTCCGGGATCTTCGCGTCGAGCGTAATGGTGGGCGCCGGCTGGTAGGGGGTCCGCGTTGGCGCCGGTGCCGGCGGCGCGGGCGCGACGGTGTTGGTGCTCACGTTCGTTCCTCTCCGAGACGGTCCGGCGCCGGGCGGACGTCCATCAGCGGACGATGCCGAGCAAGACGGCGAGCGGGATCGAGATGTTGCCGGCGGCGATGATCACGGCCGAGACCGTCGCGAATCCTTTCCAGAGGCTGTTGTTGGCCGCGCTTCGCCAGCCCATCGTCTGGGACATGCTCCAGACGCCATGGTACAGGTGGAGCGCCAGCGCCACCTGGGCCACGATGTAGACGAGCGAGACGACCGGGTTGCCGAAGCTCGTGGTGACGTTGTGGTAGACGTCGCCCTCGATGAACGTGCCCGGGTGGAGGGTGCCGGTCGTCAAGTCGAGGACGTGAAAGACGATGAACAGGCCGAGGATCACGCCGCTCCAGCGCATCGTGCGCGCCGCGAACGACGCCGCCAGGTGCTTGCGGCTCGCGTAGTGGATCGGGCGGCCGGCTAGGTCGACCCGCGTGAGCTGGTACGCCGCCCAGATATGGAGCCCGACTGAAACGAGCAAGACGATCCGCGCGATCCAGAGCACCGACTCGTGGGCGAAGAGCGGATAGCCGACCTCGCGCAGGAACACGCCGTAGGCGTTGAGGTAGGCCGGGCCCGAGTAGACCTTCAGGTTGCCCAGCATGTGCACGAAGACGTACGCGAACAGGACCAGGCCCGTCACGGCCATGACGACCTTTTTCCCGATCGTCGTCTGGTAGAGGGTGAGCGCGCCGACCATCGATCCTTCGTTCCTCTGCTTTCCGGTTGAATGCGCGACGAGGCCGGGCGCGGGCAGTGGCCGGCCCCCGCACCCTCTCGACGCCCTATGGTAGCGCGGCGTCGCGACGGGCGCGCGGGTCGCGCGTCACGGCGGCGTCTCCTGAACGAATGCGAGCCGACGGTGTGAGTCGAGGTCGCGGTGGCGGGGTGATCGCGCGTCCGGGCGACGCGCACCTTGGACATGCATGGAGCCCTCAGGCGACCCAGGCTCGAGGTCGGCGGAGGGCTCCCTGCGGACTTATAGTGTACCCTGCTCCCCTTCGAGTCGTCGAATGTCGGTGACGCCGCCCGGGGCTGGCGCGGACCCCCGAGGCGCGCGAGGTAAGGACACGGGGCGCCATGCGGATCGGGACCTACTACTTCTTGCAGGCCACGCCAGGCCGATCGGCCGACGCGATCATCGCCGACGAGGTCGAGCAGATGGTCCTGTCCGAGCGGCTGGGCTTCGACTCGGTCTGGCTCACCGAGCACCACTACGCGGACTACGGCCTGTCGTCGGCGCCGAGCGTCCTGCTCGCGACTGTCGCGGCCCGCACCGAGCGCGTCACGCTCGGCATGGCCGTGTACGTCCTCCCCTTCCATCACCCGCTCCGACTGGCCGAAGAGACGGCCACGCTCGACATCCTCAGCCGCGGCCGGCTGGTCGTCG
>JALYGH010000603.1 GCA_030777205.1 Chloroflexota bacterium | reverse complement strand
CTCGCCGAGCTGCTCTCCGACGCCTACGCCGCCCGCCGTGCCGCCGAGATCGACCCGCGCCGGGCCACCCGGCGCGCCGGCGCCCTGGCCGCGGCCCGTGGCGGATCCGACACCACCTATTTCTGCGTCGCCGACGGCGCCGGCAACGCCGTCTCGGCCATCCAGAGCATCAACAGCACCTACGGCTCGGGCGTCACCGCCGGCGATACCGGCATCGTCCTTAACAATCGGATGTCGCCCTGGCACCTCGAACCGGGCCACCCGAACCGCCTCCAGCCCGGCAAGCGCGTGCGCCACACGATGAACCCGCCGATGGTGTTCAGGGACGGCGAGCTGTGGTGCGCATTCGGGACACCGGGCGGCGATCGTCAGGTCCAGGTGAACCTCCAGGTTCTGACGTCGATGATCGACTTCGGGTACGACGCCCAGCAGGCGGCCGAGGCGCCGCGCTGGGCGAGCGACGAGCCCGGCCAGGAGGCCAACTACCCGCACGAGCAGCCGGACCAGCTCATCATGGAGGACCGCTTCCCGGGCGAGGTCCGCGACGAGCTCGCCCGGCGCGGCCACAACGTCCAACTCGTCGGCGGCCTCGACGGACCCTGCTCGATCGAGATCATCCGCCGCGAGCATTCGACCGGGATGCTGATGGCCGGCTCGGACCCCCGCCGCGACGGCTGGGCCCTCGCCTACTGACGCGCTAGCGTGGTGCCGGGGCGGGTCATCAGGAGCCGCCCCGGCGCGGCGCCGACCGACGCAGCCGGTGGGGCAGCTCCGGTCAAGCACTGGCCGCGGTATGCGCTCCGGCCATGATTCGTTCAAGGTTCGATGGGGCGAAGAACTCCAGTATCGGAACGGTGCCGGCGATCGTGCCGAGGAAGCAGTTCGTGTCGTCTTGATTGCCGCGCAACGCCGCGAACAGGGCCTGCATCTCGGGTGGTGGGGGTGCCAACGCGGCAAGTTCGCAGGTGTACTCGTACATCGGTATCGCCGCCTCGTTCCTCCGCTGCTCATACTCGGCCAGTGCCTCTTCGAGTGGACGTCGCCCGCCGAGGCCAGCGTCGATCGCATCGGTCAGGGCTTCAGCGTCGCGGAAGGCGTCACTAATCCCCTGGGCGGTGACCGGATCCTTGTGGTAGCCGGCATCGCCGACCAGTGTCCACCCCGGTCCGTATGGCTTGCGGAAGAAGTTCGGCACGTCCGACATGGCTCGGAATGGCTCCTCGCGCCGGCCAGCTCGGATGCGCTCGGCCAAGGACGGCGACAGGTCGATGGTCTGAAGGTAGCTGCCCTCGACATCCGCGCGGAACTCGTGGAAGTGCTCATAGGCCACGACCACGGGGATGCAGACGAGATCGCCATTGGTCGGGATGAGACCCGCGGCCCGCCCGCCCAGATCGTGCATCTCGATGCCGTCGACTCGGATGCCGCTCCAGTAGGTGTAGTACCAGCAAGCGAGCGTCGGCTTCGCATCGTACTCGGGCGCCTTGATGGCACGCGCGACGATCGAGTGGCGGCCATCCGCGCCGACGACCAGCCGAGCCTCGTCGGCCACGTTGGCGCCGCGGTCGGAGCGGCCGCGGATACCGGTGACGCGATCGCCGTCCATGACCACGTCCGTGACCGCGAAGCCCTCGCGCACCTCGGCCCCGGCTGCGGCCGCCGCGTCGAGCAGGATCTTGTCCAGCACCGTCCGCCGCGGGGCGTACGCCTCGGCGACGCCGTCCACCGGCGGCAACGTACCGGCCAGTGCGAATTCGCCGACATCGAGGGTCAACTTGCGAATCGGCGGGCAGTTGGACTCCGCGACCCTGTCGAGCAGCCCCCAATGTTTGAGTCGGGCCGTGCCCTGCTGCCAGATGATGTGCGTCGAGATCGTGTCGCTCGGGAAGGTCGCCCGGTCCACGAGTAAGACGCGGTAGCCCTTGCGGGCGAGCAGCATGGCGGTCGGCGAGCCGGCGCAGCGAGCGCCGACGACGATTGCGTCATACACGGCATACCTCCGCTCGGAACGGGAAACGCCGGCCGCGCTGACGGGCAGCACCCCGTCCGAATGAGAACCGGAGGGCAATCGGTGTAGGGTAACGGCCGGGCTCCTGCACCCCCGGGCCTGTGGAGCGAGGAATTGGGGCGAGCTACGGGCTCGCCCCAATCGGACGGACACTACCGTCCGTCCTTGCGCCTTGCCGGTCGCTACTTGCGCGCCTCGAAGATCCGGTTGAACGGCGTCTCGGTGGCGCGGCGGAAGCTGGAGAAGCCGGCCGCCTCGAACAGCCGCGCGAGGTCGCCGTCGCTGGCGATCGTCCCGATACCCTTCCCGCCGCCGGCAATCGCGTTCGGGGTGCAGACCATCACCGACGCGGCCGAGAAGACCCGCCCGACCGGGTTGAAGTTCTCTTCCACGGTCGCGCCGGCCATCGGCTCGACCAGCAGCACCGTCCCGCCCGGCTTCAGCGTCTGGTAGGCCCGATCGACGGCTCGCTCGGGCTCGGCCATGTCGTGCAGGCAATCGAAGAAGGCGACCAGGTCGTAGTCGCCGCCCGGGAAGCTCGTAGATTCCGCGACTTCGAACGTGACCCGATCGGCGACCCCGGCCTCCTGGGCCGCCCGGCGCGCCCGCTCGATCGACGGTGCGTGAGAGTCGTAGCCGACGAAGCGAGAGTCGGGGAACGCCTCGGCCATCAAGATCGTCGAGGCGCCGTGGCCGCAGCCCACCTCGGCCATGATCGCGCCCGCCTCGAGCTTCTCCTGGACGCCGTCGAGGGCCGGAATCCAAGACTGGACCAAGTTCCCGACGTAGAGCGGCTTGAAGAACCGCTCGGTGCCCTCGAACAGGTCAGGGGTATGCTCGCCCCAGGCCATCCCGTTGCCGGTACGAACGTTGTCCAGGATGCGCGGCAACGCCGCCGTGGTCGACGCAAAGACCTGAAATGCGCCGCCGACGAACGCCGGGCTCGACTCGTCGGTCAGGGCCACGGCCCGCTCCGGCGGCAGCGTGTAGCGCCCCGTCGCGGCGTCGTACTCGACGTACCCGCCGGCCGCCTGGGTGACCAGCCAGTCTCGCACGTACCGCTCCGCCGTGTCGGTGCGCGCGGCCAGCTCCTCCGACGTGACGGTCCCGCCTCGGCCATCGCCTTGTATAGGCCAAGCCGGTCGCCGATGTAGGCCATGATGATGCCGGCGAAGCCGCCCAGGTCGCCGACCACCTGCCCAAGGAACGCGTGCAACTTCTCTTCGTCGATCGTCTGCGTCATCGCCATGGTCGCCTTCTCCTCCTCACGCGGACGCCGGCCCGAGCCGGCGCAAGTGACCGCGGACGCATTTCGTCGATCGGGCACGCCCGTCTCGTCGGGCTCTCGTCTCACCTCCTCCCTCGCGCGCCCAGCCCCAGTGTGGGCGGTACCCCTTACGCCTTCCTTACGTTGAGGACGGGCGTCTATCGCCTGCTTATCCTCGTCCGGCTCCGCCCTGGCGCGCCCAACGCCGCGCGGTCGTTGGTGTCGCTGATCAGCCCTTGACGTAGGAGAATTTCTCGGCGACCTTGCCGTCGCGCACGCGGAAGACATCGACGCCGCGGACGTGGCCGGCCGCCGGATCGTCCCGGTCGAAGCGATACAGCCAGCGGACCGTGCAGCGGTCGCCGGCCGCGAAGAGATCCTCGGCCTCGAAATGCGCACGCGGCGACGACCGGAACAAGTCTTCCCAAACGTTCCGGACGGCCGCCTGCCCCATGACGCGAAAACCGTCCGGGGCCGGGTCGGTGCTCTCGAACACGCAGTCGTCGGACATCAGGGCCATGATCGCGTCGACGTCGTGGCGGTTGAATGCTTCGTTGAAGCGCTCGATCGTCGCGAGCGTCTCGGTAGTCGCGGGGTCGTCCCGCAGCCTCGTCTCGATACTAGCTCACCTCCGCGGACCTATCCCTTGACGGCGCCGGCCGTCAGCCCGGCCACGTAGTGCTCGACGAAGAACGAGTAGATCAGCGCGACCGGGATCGAGCCGAGCAGCGCCGCCGCCATCAACTGGCCCCAGTAGAACACGTCGCCGCGGATAAGCTCCGAGATGGTGGCCACCGGCACCGTGCGGATCGCGCTCTTGGTCAGGAAGATCAGCGCGTACAGGAACTCGTTCTGCGAGAGGGTGAACGCGAAGATGCCCGCCGACAGCAGCCCGGGCACGCACAGCGGCAGCACCACTCGCAGCATCGCCTGGAGGCGGGAGGCGCCGTCGATGCGCGCCGACTCCTCCAGCTCGCGGGGGACGGTCTTGAAGTACCCCATCAGGAGCCAGGCGCAGAACGGGATCAGGAAGGTCGGGTAGGTCAGCATCACCGCCGTCAGCGAGTTCTGCAGCCCCATCCGATAGATCAGGTCGGCCATCGGGATGAACAGCACCGTCTGGGGTACCAGGTACGTCGCCGCGATCCCGAGCGCGATCAGGGCCGCGCCCGGGAAGTTCATCCGCGCCAGCGGGTACGCCGCCATCGTCCCGAGCACCAGCGAGACGGCCGTCGTCACGACCGCCACCACCAGCGTGTTGATCGTCCACTGAATGAACGCCGTCTCGCGGAGCAGCCCCTGGTAGTGCTGGAGCGTCGGCGTGGAGACGACGAGTGGGAAGACCCGCGCGTTGTACAGCTCCGAGTTGGGCTTCACCGACGTGATCGCCATCCAGTAGAACGGGAAGAGCATCACGACCAGCGCCAGGCCGAGCGGCAGGTACAGGCCGAGCAGGCGGTTCGAGAGCGTGTTGCTGCCGACCACTTAGTTCGCCCTCCGCAGGTAGATCGTCAGCGCGGCGATCACCAGCAGCAGCGGCGGCAGCATCGACAGCGCCACCGAGGCGCCGCTCCCGAGCTGGCCGGCCCCCATCGCGATGTTGAAGGCGTAGGTGGCGAACAGGTGGGTCTGATTGGCCGGCCCGCCGCCGGTCAGCACGTAGACGAGCTGGAAGTCCGAGAACGTCCAGATCACCGAGAACATCGTCGTGATGATCAAGACCGGCTTGAGCATTGGCAGCGTCACGTGCCGGAAGCGCTGCCCGGTCGTCGCCCCGTCGATCGCCGCCGCCTCGTACAGCTCCTGCGAGATCGTCTGGAGCGCGGCGAGCAGGGTGATCGCGTAGAACGGCAGCCCGCGCCAGACGTTGGCGATGATCACCATCGTCATCGCCCAGAAGCCGTCGCCGACCCACGACGGGCCGCGCTCGGCGAGCCCCCAGTTGACCAGCAGCCAGTTGAAGACGCTGAACGTCGGGTCGAAGATCCACATCCAGGCGATCGTGCTCAGGACCGTCGGCACGATCCAGGGCAGCAGCAGCGCCGCCCGAACCAGGTTCTTGAACGGGAACTGCTGGTTCATCACCAGCGCCAGCCCCATCCCGCCGAGCAGCTTGAACACCGTCGCCACCGTCGTGAACACGACCGTGTTGCGGGCGACCTGCCAGAACACCGGGTCGTTCATGTTGGCCAGGTAGTTCTGTAGCCCGACGAACTGCCCATCCTGGGCGACCGCCCGCGCCTCGAGGCTGAGGTAGATGCCGTAGAAGAACGGGTACGCGACCATCGCCAGCAGGAAGATCACCGCCGGCCCGAGCATGAGCCAACTGAAGACCGCCTCGCGCTCGAGGAGGCGGCCGACCGGGCTCTGGCGCGCGAGCGCCCCGGTCCCGGCGATCGAGTGGGAGCGAACGGCCATCGAGGTCCCTCCGAACGAGCGAGCAAGAAACGAGAATCGAGCAGGAAGGCCGGGATGATAGGTAAGGATGGCGGCGACTGGTAGGACTAACGGTGACAGGTAGGATGGGCGACGAACGGCGCTGCCGACAGTCTCACGTGCCCTCCGCGAGTCCTGTTCCTGCTCCTTGCACCTGCGCCTACGCCCTGCCGTAGATCTCCTTGAGCTGGGTCGTCGCCGTCGAGATCGCCTCCTTCGTCGACATGCCCTTGGCGGCGTTCAGGTACATGTTGACGATCACGTACTTCGCCAGGCTCTCCGAGGCCGCGCGGCTGTTCGCGGCCGGCCAGCCCGGCAGGTGCGCGGTCGGCAGCGACTCCTTGAACGGCGCAAACTTCGGCTGCTTGTCCCACATCGGGTGCTTGTCGAACGTCTGCAGGAACGGCGCGTAATAGCCGTCCGCCGCCGCGAGCCACTCGGTGTAGATATCCTGGCGACTGAGGAACCTGACGAGGTTCTTCGCGGCCGCCGGGTCGGGCGCGAAGGTGAACGCGCCGAACGACCAGGAGTTGAGCAAGGAGAAGCGCTCGCCGGTCGGCCCCTTCGGGTTCGGGGCGTGGCCGATCTTGTCGGCGAGCTCCGGGAACTCGTTCTGCGCGACCTGCAGGATGCTCGTCGCGTTGTTCGTGCAGGAGATCTGCTCGGCCAGGAACGAGCGGTTGTTGTTGACGTCGGTCCAGCCGAGCACGTCCGGGAGCTGGGTCTGCTCGAAGAACTTCCGCGCCCAGTCGACCGACCGCGCCGTCTCGTCGGAGTCGAGGACGACCATCTTGCCGTCCTTGTCGACCTCCCGCCCGCCGTACGACCAGAGCAGCGGGTACATCCAGCCGTGGTTGTCGCCGAAGCCATAGCCGTACTCGAAGCCGAACGGGCGCCCCGCCGCCTTCAGCTTGGTGCCGGCCTCGAGCAGCTCGTCCCAGGTCTCCGGGAACGTGTCGTAGCCGGCCTCCTTGAACCAGTCGATCCGGTAGACCATCTGCTGGCCGACGTTCCCGAGCGGGATGCCCTTCCACCGGCCGTCGACGACGACCGCCTCTTTGATGTTCTCGAGCCAGCCGCCCCCCCACGTCGCCATCTCCTCGGCGATGTCGGAGACGTCTTGGAGCTTCTGGTCGTACAACTGCGGCCAGTTGAACGACATCATCGTCGCGTCCGGACCGGAGTTCGTCTCGACCGAGGCCGTGATCTTCGTCTGGAGCCCGCCGACGCTGACCCCATCGAAGTTCAGGTCGATGCCGGTCTCCTGCTTGTACTTCGGGATGATGACGTTCTTGAAGTGGTCGTCGAACGCCTTGATGAAGGAGTTCTCCTGCATGAACGTCACCGCGCTCACCTGGCCGGCGGCCGGCTTGCCGGCAGCGGAGCCGGCCTGTCCGGGGACGACC
>JALYGH010000602.1 GCA_030777205.1 Chloroflexota bacterium | reverse complement strand
CTCGCAGAACGCCCGCATGTTCTCCTGGCCACGGCTCCAGACGACGATCTCCTCGATCGGCCGGACGGCCGGGATGCAGCGGGCGTGGAACTCGCCCTGGACGCCGGTGCCGACGATGCCGAGCGTGCGGCTGTCCTCGCCGGCGAGGTACTTCGTGGCGACGGCCGAGGCGGCGGCGGTCCGCAGGCCGGTGGTGTAACCGGCGTCGATGACCGCGACCGGGAAGCCGGTTTCGTAGTCGGACAGGACGTAGAGCGCGCCGATGACCGGCAGGCCGCGGCTCGGGTTCTGGCCGTACACCGAGACAAGCTTGGTGCCGAGCACCTTCGAGTCGAGCATCGCGCACGGCATGACGAGGAGCACGCCGGGCGGCTCGGGCACGCGCACGGCCGTGCGGACCGGCATCACCGTCCGGCCGGCCGAGTAGTCGGCGAAGCCGCGCTCGACGGCCTCGATCACGGAGTTGACGTCGAGGAGCTGCTCGAGCTCCGAGCGATTCAGCAGCAGGGTCATCGTTCCACCCCCCGGGGCGCCCCAGTCGCGGCGCGGGCCGGCCGCCAGTGTAGCCGGCGCCGGCCTACGCTCACCAGCAAGGCCGCCACGGCGGGCGGAGTGGTCTCAGCCCGGAGTCCAGAACCGCAGGTTCGGGAATGCGGCCAGGTCGCGGTAGTGCAGCGTCCAGACCGGCGTACCGGTTCGCACGCACCTGACGGGGGCGCGACGAGCGGCTGGGATTGCTCGCCGGTCCGGCTTTCCCGAACCGGACCTGAAGCGAGGCCCCGGGGGATCGTCCCCGGGGCCTCGCGTGTCTGAACGAGAAGCGTCGGCTTAGTACTCCGGCATGGCCGGGGCGGCCGGCTTCTCCTTCTCCGGAACCTCGGTGACGAGGGTCTCGGTGGTCATGATCATCGTCGCGATCGAGGCCGCGTTCTCGAGGGCCGAGCGGGTGACCTTGAGCGGGTCGATGATGCCCCGCTCGATCATGTTCACGTACTCGCCCCTGGCGGCATCGAAGCCCTCGCCCGGCTGCCGCTTGCGGACCTCCTCGACGATTACCGAGCCCTCCAGGCCGGCGTTCGCGGCGATCCGACGCAGCGGCTCCTCGAGTGCCCGGCGGAGGATCGCCACGCCGGTCCGCTCGTCGCTGGCGCCCTCGTAAGTGTCGAGCTGGCGGTCGAGCGCCGGTAGGGCGTTGATGAAGGCGATGCCGCCGCCGGCGACGATCCCCTCCTCGACGGCCGCGCGGGTCGCCTGGAGCGCGTCCTCGACGCGGTGCTTCTTCTCCTTCAGCTCGACCTCGGTGGCCGCGCCGACGCGGATGACCGCCACGCCGCCGGCCAGCTTGGCCAGCCGCTCCTGCAGCTTCTCGCGGTCGAAGTCGGAGGTCGTCTCGCCGATCTGAGTGCGGATTTGGGCGATCCGGCCCTTGATCGTCTCCTCCGAGCCGCGGCCCTCGACGATCGTCGTCTCGTCCTTGTTCGAGACGACCCGGCGCGCCCGGCCGAGATCCTGGACCGTGACGCTGTCGAGCCGGCGGCCGATCTCCTCGGAGATGACGACACCGCCGGTCAGCACCGCGATGTCCTCGAGCATCGCCTTGCGGCGGTCGCCGAAGCCGGGGGCCTTGACGGCCAGGACGTTCAGCATGCCGCGCAGCTTGTTGACGACCAGGGTCGCGAGCGCCTCGCCGTCGACGTCCTCGGCGATGATCAACAGGTTCTTGGAGACCTGGACGAACTTCTCGAGGACCGGCAGGATGTCGTTGATCGCCGAGATCTTCTTGTCGGTGATCAGGATGTACGGCTCGTCGAGGACGGCCTCCATCCGCTGCGGGTCGGAGATGAAGTACGGCGAGATGTAGCCGCGGTCGAACTGCATGCCCTCGACGTAGTCCGTCTCGAACCGGAGGGTCTTGCTCTCCTCGACGGTGATGACGCCGTCCTTGCCGACCTTGTCCATCACCTCGGCGATCAGGCTGCCGATCTCCTCGTCCGCGGCGGAGATGGCGGCAACCTGGGCGATCTCGCTCTTGTCGCCGATCGTCTTGGAGTTCTTCTTCAGCTCCTCGACGATCGCCGCGACGCCCTTCTCGACGCCGCGCTTCAACTGGAGCGGGTTGGCGCCGCTGGTGACGTTGCGGAAGCCCTCGGTCACGATCGCCTGGGCGAGCACCGTCGCGGTGGTCGTGCCGTCGCCGGCGATGTCGTTCGTCTTGGTCGCCGCTTCCTTCAGGAGCTGGGCGCCCATGTTCTCGAACGGGTCGGTGAGCTCGATCTCCTTGGCGATCGTCACGCCGTCGTTGGTGATGGTCGGTGGCCCGAACTTCTTATCCAGGACGACATTGCGGCCGCGCGGGCCGAGGGTGACCTTGACGGCATCGGCCAGCGCATCGACACCCCGCTTGAGGGCGCGGCGGCCTTCCTCGCTGTAGCTCAACTGCTTGGCAGGCATACTTCAAGTACTCCACTGCATTGCTCCGCGACGCTCGGCCCGTTCGGGGCCGGCGCCCGGGTGATGGTCAGGGCCCTAGCTGCTGGTCCCGTTGCTGACCATGACGGCCAGCACATCCTTTTCGCTGAGGATGAGCAGCTCGTCGTCCTCGTGCTTGAACTCGGTGCCGGCGTACTTCGCGAACAGCACCCGGTCGCCCGTCTTGAGGTCGAGCGTGACGCGCTCGCCGCTGTCGAGCACCCGGCCTGGCCCGACGGCCAGGATCTCCCCCTGCTGCGGCTTCTCCTTGGCCGTATCCGGCAGCACGAGGCCGCTCTTGGTCACCTCTTCGCGCGCGAGCGGCTTGATCACCACGCGGTCGCCGAGCGGCCGCAACCCGATAGCCATGACAGTGCCTCCCTCCCTCGTACAGAGATCCGATTGGGACTGCCGACCCTAAAGTTTTAGCACTCGTGACCGTGGAGTGCTAACCCGCCGCAGAGTGTAGCGAACGGCGGGGAGGCGTGCAAGAGCAGCCGGAAGGTTCTCGAGTCTCCGAGGGTGGGTGGCCCGATGGCTCGGTTAGCGGACGATGGCGCCGAGCACGACCCTGACAAGCACGGACGGCTGCCGGATTGGCAGCGCCGCCCTCGCGGTCGCCGGACCGACCGGCGCGAACCCTATCCCCAGCCTCGCGTTCTACTCGGGGCCCTTCGGAGGTCGGATGACGGCCGTCACCGCTCGGAAGCGCGCCCGAAGCTCCTCGTCGGTCGCCCCGCCCGATGCGAGCGTTTCGAGTTCGTCGAGCAGGGCGCGGCGACGGCGGTACCGCTCGGCCGCCGGCTCTGACGCGTAGGCGGCCGTCGCGGCGACGAAGACTCGGCACTCTGGCGGAAGCTGCTCCTCGATGCGAGGCGGGGTGTCGTCCCCATGCACGGCGATCGGTTCTTCCGGTGGCGCCACCCGGGCGGCGCCGGTGCTGTCCGGCCCGGCGACCCGGGCGCGCACCGCGCTCGATGCTACATCGCGGAGCATCGGCGCGATGTCGAGCGGCCGCACGGCCGAGGCGAAGCGGCGGTTCTCGGGGCGATCGAGGAGCGCGGCCAGCTCGCCAGGTCCGGCCTCTGCTCGCGGGGCCACCAGGAACCGGGCCAGGCCGAACAGCCGCTCGAGCGCCGCGTCGCGGTCGTCGTAGTAGCGTGGATCGAAGATCTGGACGATCTTGTCGTGGCCGACGAGGAACACGACCTCGCGAAGTCCCGGGAACGCCGCCCGGACGGCCGCCGCCTGGTCGACATAGAGCCCGCGATTGACGAGCAGCACGCCGAGTCGCGGGTCGCGAGCGGCGAGCAACTCGAGCAGGAGCAAGCGGTCCTCCAGCCCGGCCCCGGTCACCACTTCCTTGTCGACCGTCCGGGTGGCGAGCGAGAACAGGGCCGCGTCCGCTCCGCGCTCCAGACCGGCTCGGGCGAGCGCCAGGTGGGCGACGGTCGGCGGGTTGAACGAGCCCGGCAGCAGGGCCACGGACCGGGCGGCGT
>JALYGH010000601.1 GCA_030777205.1 Chloroflexota bacterium | reverse complement strand
GCCCACCAGCGTCAGGCCGGCCAGCTGGACGAAACGCCTCCGGGACATCGTTCCCCGACCACGGGCACTGCTCAGCTCAGATTCCACGATGGACCCTCCGTCGTACACTGCGCATCATCGCGCGAGTCTTGACGGCGCTACTTGACGGCGCCGCCGGTGATGCCCCTGATGAAGTAGTCCAGGAAGAAGCTGTAGAGGATGGCGACGGGCACGCCGGCGATGAGCGCCCCGGCCATCAGCGAGCCCCAGTAAAAGACGTCGCCGCGGATCAGCTCGGTGACCACCCCGATGTTGACGACCTTCTGGTCCGACGACGACACGAAGGTCAGCGCGTACACGAAGTCCTGCATGCTCAGCGTGAAGGCGAAGATCGCCACCGTCAGCATGCCGGCCAGGCTGAGCGGGAGGATCACCCGGACGACCGCGCCCAGCCGCGAGCAGCCGTCGACCATGGCCGCCTCCTCGATCTCGAACGGGATCGTCTTGAAGAAGCCGGCCATCAGCCAGGTGCAGAAGGGGATGGTGAACGTCGGGTAGGCGACGACGAGCGCGCCGAGCTTGTCGAACAGGCCCAACCAGGAGATGACCTTCACGAGCGGCAGGAACAGCAGCGTCGTCGGGACCAGGTAGGTCATGAAGATCCCGATGGTCAGCGACTCGGCGCCGCGGAACCGCAGCCGCGCCAGCGCATACCCGGCGGGCACGCAGAACAGCAGCGTGATCAGCACCACCGCCGCCGCGACCAGGAATGTGTTCTGGATCCAGGTCGTGTACCCGGTCCGGTTGAAGAGTAGGGCGACGTGCTCGAAGGTGACGCCGTGTTCGTTGAAGAACAGCGGGAACGCCCTCAGGTTGTAAAGATCCCGGTCGGGCTTGAAAGTGGTGATGAACATCCAGTAGACGGGCAGGCCGGCGATGAAGGCGTAGAAGCAGAGGCCGGCGTAGATCAGGGCGCGCTTGCGGATGGTGCGCGCCCGGCTCGCCCCCCGGGACCGGTCGGCGACGCCGATGGCGGCCACGGTCAGATATCCCTCCGCCGGAGCGCGCGCAGCGTGATGAAGACAATGACGAGCAAGATCGGCAGCAGCAGGAGGGCGATGGCCGCACCGCGCCCGAGCGCGCCCGATTGGACGCCCACCAGGAAGGCGAACGAGGCCAGGACGTGGGTCGAGTTGGCCGGCCCGCCGAGCGTCAGCAGGTAGACGACCGTCATGTCGGTCAGGGTGAACACGAGGTCGTAGAGGCTGCCGACGAACAGGATCGGGGCGATGATCGGGACGATAATCTTCCGAAAGCGGGTGATCGGCCCGGCCCCGTCCACCCTGGCGGCATCCAGCACCTCCTGGGAGACGGAGGTCATGCCGGCAAGCAGGATGATCGCCGTGAACGGGAAGCCGCGCCAGACGTTGACGGCGATGATCGAGGTGATGGCTAAGGTGGTGTCACCGAGCCAGTTGGGGTTCCCCTGGATCAGCCCGATGCTCTTTCCGACCCAGTTGATGATGCTGTACTGGGTATCGAACATCCACTTCCAGGTGATCGAGCTCAGGGCGATCGGGATGGTCCAGGGCAGCAGGATGATGAAGCGGAAGAAGCGCGTCCCCGGCAGGTTCTCGGCCAGCAGGAAGGCCAGCACGGTGCCGAGCAGACCCTTGAAGACCGCCGCGACCAGAGTGAACATGAGGGTGTTCCGCAGCGCAGTCCAGAAGACGTCCGACCGGGTCAACGCCACGAAGTTATCGAGCCCGACAAAGCTCCCGAGCCCGGTCGTCGCGACGTCGGTGTCCGTCAGGCTGAGGTAGACGGCCAGCGCGAACGGGTACCCGACCAGGAGCAGGATGTACAGGATCGCCGGCGCGACGAGGACCGGCCCCAGCACGCTCGGGCGTTCGAGCAGGTGGAGGCCCGCGAAGGACGTGCGTCGTCGGACGTCGGGGATGCCAATGGACCTGGCCATGGCAGGACCTCGAGGAGCGAGATGAGGGCTCGGCGGCTGCTCCGGTCGTACGGTCGCGGCGGTGTGCCCGGACGATCGCAATCGCGGACACGCCTGGGCGCCATTGTATGAGCATCCGGGGCGCCTGTCTACATTTCTTCCCCGCCGGTTTCTGCACCGGCACGCGATGTCGGCCGGTCGCGGCCCCACTACTACCCGTCGCACGCCCGCGCGACGCCCCTCCTTCGGTGGACGGCGAGCAGGAGCCGCTCGATGCGCTCGACGGGCTCGACGTGCGGCGCCTTGATCCTGGCCGGTATGGATGGCTATCGTCCCGGACGTCAGTGGACTTACCGTTGGCCGCGCGCAATGGGCGCGGGTGACGGGTCGCGGCCACACGGCCGACACGGATCGACAGCCCCTTCAAGGAGGCAGTGAGCCATGCGCTACGGCTACTTCATGATGCCGATGCACCCGCCCGGGTCGTTCCTGGCGGACACCCTCGACTTGGACCTGCGCCAGATCGAGCGCCTCGAGCAGCTCGGGTACGAAGAGGCCTGGATCGGCGAGCACTTCACGGCCGAGTGGGAGAACATTCCGTCGCCGGAGATCTTCATCGCCGCCGCGCTCCAGCGCACGAAGACCATCAAGCTCGGCACCGGCGTGTCCTGCCTGCCGAACCACAACCCGTTCCACCTCGCCCACCGCATCGCCCAGCTCGACCACATGGCGCGCGGGCGGTTCCTGTTCGGGATCGGGTCCGGCGGGTTCATCGGCGACTTCGAGGTGGTCGACATCGACCCGCGCTCCGGTCGGCAGCGCCAGGTCACGGTCGACGTGATCGACACCGTCCTCAAGCTCTGGGAAGGCCCCCAGCCGGGCACGTACGCGAAGGACGACTGGAAGTTCGCCGTGCCCCGACCCGACGACGAGATCGCCAAGCACGTCTGGGCGCGGCCGTTCACGAAGCCGCACCCGCCGATCGCCGTCGCCGGCGTCTCCGAGCGGTCGGACACGCTGGTGCTGGCCGGCGAGCGCGGCTGGATCCCGATGAGCATCAACATGGTGCCCACCCGATTGCTCAAGACGCACTGGCAGGGCGTCGAGGAAGGCGCGCGGCGGACCGGACGGACGCCGTCGCGCAAGGAGTGGCGGGTCGCGCGGACGGTCCACATCGCCGAGACGACCGAGCAAGCGCGCCGCGAGGCGATCGAAGGGGCGCCCGGCCGCGACTTCGGCCGCTACTTCGTCC
>JALYGH010000600.1 GCA_030777205.1 Chloroflexota bacterium | reverse complement strand
CGCTGGCCGCCGACCGCCGACATTGCACCGTAGGGCGCTGGCGCCGGCACGGTTCGGCTACACTGCGGCGTGGTCTCAACGACCGAGATGGGGGCAATGGCGGTGAGAAGCGGGCCGGCCTGGCGCGCCGGTGCGCCGCCGAGGGGGTGAGGATGCCGATGCGGCTCACGGATGAGGAGCGGGCGATGCTGGCCGGCGAGCGCGGCGCGGCGGTCGCGCGGGCGCTCGAGCTCCAGATCATCGTCGGCGACTTCTTCGGCGCCCCGGACTTCGTCGCGATCGACTCCGCCCACATGATGGCCGAGATCGAGTCGATGGGCGAGCCGTGCCTCCAGTGGGTCGAGGAGATGGCCGGGCTCGGCGGGCGGGCGGTCGTGCCGACGACGTCGAACCCGCGCAGCGTCGACGTGGCGCTCTGGGAGACGCTCGGCCAGGACGAGCGCCAGGTCGAGCTGGAGCTACGGCTGACCCGGGCGCTCCGCCGGCTCGGCGTCATCACCCTCGATACCTGCATCAACTACCAGACCGTCTCGCCGCCGCGCTTCGGCGAGCACGTGGCCTGGGGCGATACCGGGACCGTCATCTTCGCGAACGGCGTGGCCGGGGCGCGCTCGAACTTCGAGGGCGGGCCGGTTGCGCTCGCGGCGGGTCTGACCGGGCGGACGCCGCGCTACGGCTACCACCTGCCGGAGCAGCGGCTTGGGACGGCGCTGGTCGAGGTCCGCGACCAGCCGCGCTCGAACAGCGACTGGGGCGCGCTCGGCTGCTGGATCGGGCGCCGGGTCAGTGACTACTGGCAGGTGCCGGTCATCACCGGGGTCGAGGTCGAGCCGACGATCGACCAGCTCAAACAGCTCGGCTCCTGCCTCGCCTCGTACGGCTCGCTGGCGATGTTCCACCTGGTCGGCGTGACGCCGGAGGCGCGGACTGTCGAGGAAGCGTTCGGCGGGCGCCAGCCGGCCCGTCGGCTGACCCTCGAGCTGGGCGAGGTCCGCCAGACATACGCGTCGTTCCAGCCCGAGCGCACCCGCCCGGACGTGGTGGCGTTTACCGCTCCGCAGCTCTCGGTCGTCGAGCTGCGCGACCTGGCCGGCCTGCTCGCCGGCCGGCGGGTGGACCCGAACGTGCGCCTGCTGGTCACGACGAACTACCAGAACCGCGCCGTCGCCGAGCAGCTCGGGTACGCCGAGGCGATCGAGGCGGCCGGCGGGCTGCTGATCGCGGGCGCCTGCTTCTACCTCATGACGCCGCGCGAGCTGGCCGAGAAGCACGGCTGGCGGTCGATCCTGACCGACTCTGCGAAGCTCGCGAACATCATCGCCGGCTACGGCTACAACCCGGTCTTCCGCCCGACCGACGTGTGCGTCGAGGCGGCCGTCTCCGGCACCATCCCGTGGTAGCGTCGAGGGGGCGTATGAGCGAGCGTGAGATCATCTTGCGGGGGCACCCGGGGATTGGGCCGGTCGTCGAGGGGGAGGCGCTGGTGTCGCGGCACGGCTTCAGCGCCCGCTATGACGTCAACCGCAAGACCGGCGTCTTCTCGCGCGAGTCGCACGACCTGTACGGCCGGAGCATCATCGGGAAGGTGCTCGTCCACCCGACGGCCAAGGGCGGCGTCGCGACCGCCTGGGCGCTTCTCGACATGAAGGCGCACGGCACCGCGCCGCTCGCCATCCTGTTCGACCTGGCCAACCCGATCATGGCCCAGGGCGCGGCCCTGGCGGCCCTGGCGCTGATGGACCGCCTTGAGCCCGACCCGGTCGAAACGATCGAGACGGGCGACTGGGTGTGCGTCGATCCGCCGGCCGGCACGGTCACCGTCCGCAAAGGCGGCCGGCAGGGCACGGACGGGGAGGCGCCGGTCTGAATCGGCGCGCCCTGCTGCTCCGGCTCAGCGGCGCGCTGCTCGCCGGGACCGCTTGTCAACCCGCGCGCTTCGCGCACCGCGAGCCGCCGCGCGGGCTGGCGTTGCGAGTCAACGTCCTTGGCAGCGCGCCGTATGCGCCGCTGCTGGTGATGCGGGAGCGCGAACTCGTCCAGCAGCGCGTGCCGGGCTTGACGGTCGAGTGGAAGGTGATCCCGAAGACCGAGGCGATCCACGAGGCGCTGCTGACCGGTGGCCTCGACGTCGCGATCGGGACCGCGACGACATTCCTCCAGTTTCGCGCCAGTGGTGTACCGGTGCGGGCGCTCGCGGCCGTTTCCGAGCTGCCGACCGGCATCGTGACCAACCGGCCCGCCGCGCGTTCGCTGCGCGACCTCGGGCCGGCCGATCGAATCGCGGTGCCGGACGCGGGCGACCATCTGGCGACGATCTTCCGGCTGGCCGCCCTGCGGGAGTTTGGGGACGCCCGTGCGCTCGACGGCCTCCTCGTCAGCATGCCGATCGTGGACGGATTCGC
Organism: Chloroflexota bacterium; assembly: GCA_030777205.1. Lineage (GTDB taxonomy): Bacteria > Chloroflexota > UBA6077 > UBA6077 > JACCZL01 > JALYGH01. The sequence continues at coordinate 2,507 of JALYGH010000600.1, read as the reverse complement.
GGCACTCCGCGCCCGCCGGGACGTGTCGGCCCAGGCCCTGATCGCGCCGTACCTGGAAGTCGCCCAGGACACGACCGGCCTGCGCCGGCTCGACGATCCCGCCGCGATGCCGCGAGTGACGACGCTCGTGGCGTACACGCTGCCGGAGTTCCGGGAGCGCCGCCGCCTCCTGTACGACGCGTTCGTCGACGCGCTCGCCGAAGCTGGGCCGCTGGTGACGGCGGCGCCCGAGACGACCATGAAGCTGCTGAACGAGCGCGACGACCTGGACCTCAGCTCGCTCACCCTCGCGGCGTACCTCAGCCGGCCGGGCGTGGTGTACGGAGGCGACCTTCGTGGCCTGGGGGATCTGGCGCGTCTCCTGAGCCTGGCCGACCTGATTCGGTCCCCGCTGCCCGCGCCCGGTGAGCTGACGTTCGAGCCTAGCGCCGGCGCGTGACCTGCGCCCGGACCTGGCGCCCCACCCCGGCGCAGTCGGACGTGGTGAGTACCCATGTCCTCCAATCCGAGCTGGCCAGAACCCCCGGACTTGGGGGCAGGGCGCAGCACACCCAGCACCAGACGGTAGGTAGCCGGCTGAATGGGGGCTGGCTCCGTGCTTCCGTTGACAGGATATCGGCAGCAAGATTAGAATATCGAGTCAAGAAGTCAACAATTCGGGATGGGCGGGCGTGAAGCTTTCGATGCGCAGCGACTACGGGGCGCGGGCGGTGATCGACCTCGCGCGGCGGTACGGCGAGGGGCCGGTCCAGAGCGCCGAGATCGCCGCCCGCGAGGCGATCCCGGAGGCGTATCTCGAGCAGCTCCTGACCTCGCTGCGCAAGGCCGGGCTCGTCCGGAGCAGCCGCGGTCCGCGCGGCGGCCACGAGCTAGCCCGCGATCCGGGTCACATCTCCCTGGGGGAGATCGTGCGGGCGCTCGAAGGGCCGTTCCTGTCGCTCGACTGCCTCGGGGACTCGGATGGCGACCCCGCCTCGACGGCCGCGGTCACCCGCGAGCTATGGGAAGAGGTTGCCAGCGCCGCGAATGGCATCCTCGACCAGACGACGATCGCCAGCCTGCTCGAGCGCCAGCGCGTCCGCGAGCAGCGCGTCATGTACTACATCTGACCATGAGCCTCGACATCCAGCGCGAGCGCGAGGAGGCGAAGGCCGGTGATGGGACCGGGATCGTCCGGCGTGGCCGACGTCGGGCGCGCGCCGTCGCCGAGTCGGTCGTGGACCTGGTCGGCGCGACGCCGCTGGTTCGGCTCAATCGGGTCGTGCCCGCACGGGGCGCGACGGTGCTGGCCAAGATGGAGTCGCTCAACCCGGGCGGGAGCGTGAAAGACCGGATCGCGGTCGCGATGGTCGAGCGGGCCGAGCAGGAGGGGCGGCTGAAGCCGGGCGCGACGCTCGTCGAGCCGACGAGCGGCAACACCGGCATCGGGCTGGCGATGGTGGCGGCGGCCCGCGGCTACCGCCTGATCCTGACGATGCCGGAGGACATGAGCCTCGAGCGACGGCAGCTCCTGGCCCGCTTCGGCGCCGAGCTGCACCTGACGCCGGCGATCGAAGGCATGACCGGTGCAGTCTTTGCTGCCCAGGAGCTCCTTCGCGCGCACCCGGACTACTTCATGCCCCAGCAGTTCGAGAACCCGGCCAACCCGGAGATCCACGAGCGCACGACCGCCCCGGAGCTGCTGGAGCAGACCGGCGGCCGGATCGACGCGTTCGTGGCCGGCGTCGGCACGGGAGGGACGATCACCGGCGTCGGGCGGGTGCTGCGGCGGGTCCGCCTCGAGTCGCTCATCGTCGCCGTCGAGCCGGCCCGCTCGCCGGTCCTGCAAGGCGGCCGCCCGCGACCCCACGCGATCCAGGGGATCGGGGCGAGCTTCGTGCCGGGGGTGCTCGACCGGTCGGTGATTGACCGGATCGTGGCGATCGAGGATCGCGAGGCAATGGCGATGGCGGGCCGGTTGGCCCGCGAAGAAGGGTTGCTGGTCGGGATCTCGTCGGGAGCGAACGTGCTGGCGGCGGCGCAGGTGGCCGAGGAGCTCGGGCCGGGCAAGACGGTCGTGACGGTCCTCTGCGACACCGGCGAGCGCTACTTGAGCGTGGAGCTGTAGGTCCGGTGGCGAAGCTGTACGTGCCGACGTCGCTGCGCCGCGTGACGAATGGCGCGGCGCGGCTGGAGACGGACGCCGAGGACATTGCTGGACTGCTTGCCTGGCTGACGATGCGCTACCCGGCCCTGCGCGCGGAGCTGTTCGACGCGGACGGGAATCTTCATCGGTTTGTGAATGTTTACGTGAATGACCAGAGCATCTGGGACCTGTCCGGGCTCCAGACGCGGCTGGCGAGGGAGGACGAGGTGGCTGTTATTCCGGCCATGGCTGGCGGCAGCGGAACGAACGGGGCATCCGGTAGGACCGGATCGCGCTTCACTCCGGAGCAGGCGGTCCGCTACAGCCGGCACATCATCCTGCCCGAGATCGGCGGTGTCGGGCAGCGGAAGCTGCTGAACGC
>JALYGH010000599.1 GCA_030777205.1 Chloroflexota bacterium | reverse complement strand
GATCAGCGCCGCGCGGCATAGGGATAGTCTGACGTGTTCGATTTGCATGCCATCCTCGCGCGGTGCAACCGCGCTCGACGTTCCGGGCGCGCCGGTGATGTCGGACTACCAAGCGCACCCTGTCGCCCATCTCGTCGGTACGCGACGCTGACCTGGTCATTCCGTGACCGGCGTAGCCGAGTCGGCAACGGGATGGTCGGCCGGGCTTGGCCGCGCCAACCCCGGCACCTCCTTCGCGCTGGAGGATTGTACGGAGCGTGCATGAAGCGGGGATGAACGCCCGCAGCGGCGGGCGCGCTATCATCGGCCCATCGGGCGTCCGGGTGCCCCCAAGTGAGAGGCCGGGCGCGGGAGGTGCGCGATGGACATGGGGCTGGACGGCAAGGTGGCGATCGTGACCGGCGGGAGCGCCGGCATCGGGTACGCCGTGGCGCGGTCGCTGGCGCGCGAGGGCGCCCAGGTCGCCATCTGCGCCCGGCGCGCCGACGCGCTGGCGCAGGCCGCCGCCAACCTGCGGGAGGACACCGGCGGCGAGATCGTGCCGGTCACGGCCGACGTCTCCCGCGACGAGGACATCCGGAACGTCTTCGACTCGGTGTTGGGCCGGTTCGGGCGGCTCGACATCCTGGTCAACAACGCCGGCAAGTCGGCCGCGGCGCCATTCCCGACCGTCGACGACGCCGCCTGGCACGAGGATCTCGACCTCAAGCTGTTCGCCGCGATCCGCGCGATCCGGCTGGCGGTCCCGCCGATGATCGAGGTTGGAGGCGGTGCGATCGTCAACGTCGTCAACATCGGGGCCAAGGCGCCGGGCGCCGGCTCGCTGCCGACGAGCGTCAGCCGCGCGGCCGGGATCGCACTGACCAAGGCCGTCTCCAAGGACGTCGCCCAGCACCGCATCCGAGTCAACGCCGTCTGCATCGGGCAGATCAAGAGCGACCAGTGGGTCCGGCGGGCGCGGGCGACGGGCCAGGATCTCGACGAGTACTACGCTCAGGTCGGCAAGAACATCCCGCTCGGACGGGTCGGCGAGGCCGAGGAGGTCGGCGACCTGATCACGTTCCTGGTGTCCGAGCGCGGCCAGTACATTACCGGCACGGCAATCAACGCGGACGGCGGCGCGGCGGCAACCGTCTGACCCGATTCGGGCCAAGGCGCGGCGCCAGGGGCGCCAGCCGGCGGCGTCGCCCGTCGGGTGGCCACGGGGGCCTTTCTACCGTCAGTGGGCGCCGCGATGCCGCGGCCGATCTCAGGGCCAATTCGCGATCCGAGCACTACGGAGCTGATACGGAGCGGCACGCGGTGTGCTATATGCGAGCCGGCCGGGGCGGGCAATTCGTTAAAATCCTGCTGCCGTGCGCAAAACCGGGTCGGAGGTACGCGTGGGCGCATCCCCGAGCGCCGGGTCACGGCGAACCCAGCGAGCCATCGAGCTCGTGACCGGTTCGCTTACCTGGGCGCTGCTGACGTCGCCCCTGTGGGGCGCCCTGCTGGTCCCCTCGCAGCTTGTTCTTTTCCTTGCCGTTTTCAACGCGTACTGGTTCTACAAATCCGCCAGCATGGCCATCGCGGCGCTGGTCGGCTACCGCCGGCTCAAGGAAGGCCAGCGGGTGGACTGGCTCGGGCGGGTCCGCAAGATCGACGGCTGGCGCCGGATCCGGCATCTCGTCGTGATCCCGACGTATAAGGAGCCGCCCGAGATCCTGGAGGTCATGCTCGACCACCTGGCGGCCCAGGACTTCCCCCGCGAGAACCTCGACGTCGTCCTCGCGTTCGAGGAGCGTGACCTCGGCGCTCGGGAGCGCGCCACGCGGCTCGTCGACCAATTCGACGGCGAGTTCGGCCATCTCCTGGTGACCTACCACCCAGACCGCCCGGGCGAGCTGCGCGGGAAGTCGTCGAACCTGGCGTACGCCGTGCGCGTGGCGAAGCGCGTGCTGATCGACGAGCTCGGCCGCGACATGCGGGACGTTGTCGTGACCATCTGCGACGCCGACTCGCGCCTCCATCCGAAGTTCCTCAGCGCCCTCACCTTCCAGTTCCTGACCGAGCCGGCCCGCCGCTACCGGATCTGGCAGCCGGCCCTGCTGTTCTACTCGAACATCTGGCGACTGCCGGCCCTGACGCGGATCAGCGCGGGTCTGTACTCGGTCTGGCAGCTCTCGCGCCTCGTCGCCCGCTACAAGCTGGTGACCCAATCGACATACTCGCTGTCCCTGGCGACCGCTCACGACGCCGGCTACTGGGACGTCGACGTCATCCCCGAAGACTCGCGGATGTTCTTCAAGGTGTTCTTCGAGCTGGGCCACGAGCAAGAAGTGCGGGTCGACCCGATCTTCCTGCCCGTCATGGCGGACGCGGCCGAGGGCAAGGGCTTCTGGGCGACGATCGTTAGCCACTACCGCCAGACCCGGCGCTGGGCCTGGGGCATCTCGGACGTCCCGTACGTCGTGCGGCGGGCGGCCGAGCGGCGCGCGATCCCGTTCTGGGCCCGGCTCCGGCGGGCGACGTTTTATGTCGAGGAGCACATCTGCTGGCCGACCCACTGGTTCGTCCTGACGCTCGGCGCGAACGCGGTCGCCTGGTTCGCGCCGGCGACGGCCCAGGACGCGACGATGGCGGCACTGCTCGGCGCGTCCGGCTGGCTGCTCAGCGCGTGCCTCCCCGCGCTGTTGATCGTCGCCTGCCTGGACCGCTGTCTGCGCCCGCCCCGGCCGGCGTCGATGACCGGCTGGTCGGAGGTCGGGAACGTCGTGTCGTGGCTCCTGCTACCACTCGTCGGGCTGGTGCTCACCGCGCTGCCCGCGGTCGACGCCCACACCCGCCTGCTGCTCGGCAAGTACTTGCACTACCAGGTCACCGAGAAGCTGCCGGCCGAGCGGACCGTCGCCGCGCCGCGCTGGTCGGACAGCACGTCGTCGGCCGGCGCGGCCTGAGCAGGGGCACCCCCGTCGTCGAGGAATGCCGCGCATGCGAGTGGCGGAGTAGCGACGTGTCCCCGGCCGATCCTAGCCGGCTCTGAGGCGCGGCGCGCGGACGGAAACGCGAGTTGGGTCCGCCGGCCAACCGCCTCCACGCGGCCCACGCGAGTGGCAGGCCGAGCCACGGGGGCAACGGCGATCATCATCTCGAGCTCCCACTGCCGCTTGAGCCGGCCAACCATCGGGTTCGCGGCTAACTGTGCCAGACCGAGTCAAAGTCGCGAAGTTTGGATGCTGTCAATACCTTGACCACCTTGCAGGGGGGCTGTATAGTGCGCCCGTCGTCGTGCAAGTCGCACGAGTGTGGCGCACTTTGACCCCTCTTTTGACCCTTCTACCGGCGCAAGCTGTGTTGCGTCTGGAGCGTGGACGGAGCCGTCCGCGCGTTGCATGGAGGCCAGGACGTGTTCGAGGGTACTCGCCGCTCGCGTCGGTTCGTCTTGAAGTCGCTCGTCGCGGCGTTTCCGGCGGCGTTGATCGCCTGCTCGTCGCCGCCGGCCGCGCCCCCCAAGACGGAGTCGAAGCCCGCTACCGATGCGAAGCCGGCCGCGACCAAGCCCGCCGAGGCGGCCAAGCCGGCCGGTACCCCGCTGACCGGCGCCGGCATTGGTG
>JALYGH010000598.1 GCA_030777205.1 Chloroflexota bacterium | reverse complement strand
CCCACGGGCTCTGGTTGACGAACTGCTGGAGGTTCTGCGCGTTGCCGCCCGGCACCCGCCGGCTCAGCGGCTCGATCGACTTCCGCTCCCCGTCCAGCAGCAGCCCGTGCAGGTACACCCGCCCCTGCTTGAACTGGTCGCTACGCGGGAACAGCGGCCGATATTCCAACGCGTACGCGTACAGCCGCTCCACGACCTCCGCGTCCAGTTCCGGCGTGACCGTCCGTCCCATCGCCCCGCCAGCCTACACCGCCGGACAGAAGATCCGATCGGCCTCGCCATCACAGCGGCGTCACACCTGACGGAGCAGTACTAGATGCCTGGACACCGGTTGACCACTTCTGGTTCAGCAGGTGGTCGTGCGCCCAGGCCGTATCGAAGCCGAGGCGGTCGGCCTCCAGCCAGGCGTCGCGGATGCCCTCGTAGGTGCCGGTCATCTGCGCCACCTTGATCCCGAACCGCACCCGTCGCCTGGCCATCTGGTCACCTCAGCGCCCCGTGTGCCCCGCGAGGGAGCCGCGCCAGTATAGGCCGCGTCGATGGGGCGACGGGAACCGGCCGGTCGGCCTCTCAGGTAGGCTCGGCGACCGAGCGCGGCACTGGATATGCGTCCAGGCTCATTGGGCGCGACCGTGCAGCCCCGGTGGCGGCCCGCACGATGCTCGGACGATCAGCTCGGTGGGCAGGCGTACATGCTCCACGCTTGCCTCGGGCTCTTCGATGTCTCGCAGCAACAGCTCGACGCCCCGCCGACCCATCTCCCGCATCGGAACCCGCACCGTCGTGAGGCCGAGGTACTTGGCAAGTTCGATGTCGTTGTAGCCGACGATCGAGACATCGTCCGGTATGCGCAGGCCGTGCTGGCGCGCGGCGTCGAGGAGGCCCATCGCCTGCATGTCGCTCCCGGCCAGGACCGCCGTGGGCGGGTCGGGTAGCGCGAGGAGCGCCTCCATGGCGGCGGCCCCGCCGTGCGGGCTGAATGTGGCGACATGCTCGTAGCCGGATGGCGGCCGGAGTCGCGCGTGGTCGAGCGCCTTCCGATAGCCACGCTGGCGCGGTCCGGGCTCCACTGACATGAACGGATCGTCGGCACGGTCGACGAGGGCGACCTTCCGGTGCCCAAGTGCCAGGCAGTGCTCGGTGGCGAGCACCGCGCTGGCCTCGTGATCCACCGCAACGTACGGCAGCGCGGGGTGCGCCGCGTCGACGAGCGCGAGCGGGGCGGAGCCCCGTGCCACCTGCTCCAACAGGGCGTCGGTCGGGCATAGCGAGACGATCAGGGCCCCGTCTACACGGCCGCGCGCGCCGCATTCCGCGAAGGCTCGGTCGCGATCGGGGGCGCGGTCGATGTTCCGGATCACGAGGCTGTAGTCGGTGTCCGTGAGGGCGTCGGCGATGCCGCGCAGGATCTCGAAGTAGAAGTACCGAGTGAAGCTGGGGATCAGCACCTCGAGCGTGTGCGTCCGCCCGCGCGGGAAGCCGCGGGCGATCCGGCTCGGCCGGTAGCCCAGCCGCTCGGCCGCCGCGAGCACGCAGCCGCGGGTCGACGCGGCGACCCCTGCCCCGCCGTTCAGGGCGCGGGACGCCGTTCCTAGACCGACGCCCGCCTCGCGCGCAACGTCGATGATGGTGACCATGAGCTCACCGCATCTGGGCGCTCGGTGTTCCGCGCCGCCGGCTTGACATTGGAAACGCTTCCACTACAATGAGAATGGAAGCGTTTCCAGTGTAGCAAGCGAGGGCCGCGGTGGAAAGCAGGGCCAAGTTGTTCGGACATGCGATCCATCCGATGCTGATCGTCTTCCCGCTGGGACTGCTGGCGATGGCAACCGTGTTCACCTGGTCTACCTCGCGACCGGCAACCGCGAGGTGCCGAACTTCTCATTCTGGGCCATCGCCGTCGGCGTCGACGAGGCCGCGCACCTCGACGCGCCGAGCTCACTCTCCGGGAATCTGGCTCGCGTCCCATAGCCACCCGCGGGCACGATTCGCAGGCCCGCGGCCCGACGGCACGTCCGCGCTGTAGCGAGTGATCGAGAGGGGAGGCACGAGCATGAGCGGCCGATTCGTGCGCATCATCGTGATCCTGGCGCTCCTGACCCTCGCCATCCCGGGCACCCCTGCCCGCGCGCAGGACCCGGTGGCGCTCCTGTCCCTGGCGCTCGAGGAACAGCTCGAGGTCAACGCGATCGTGGGCGACCCGGCGCTGGGCGAGGACGTCGCCGCGATCCGAGAGGCGCTGGTACAAGCGGCGCCGCGCGGGGCCGCCGCGGGTATCCAGCTCCAGGCGGCGCTGCTGGCGACGAGTGGCCAGACTCAGCAATTCGTCCAGGCGGCGGCCGCGGAGCTGACGAGCGCGGTCCTGCTCGGCGAGCTGATCTTCAACGGTCCCGACGACATGGTCCCGTTGCGCCACCAGGAGCTGCTCGTCCACGGCGGCGCGGGGCTCGCGGCGATCAATCTCGCCCTCGCCAGCCTGGGGGCCGGCCCCAGCGCCCCGGGCGCCGGGCCCCTCTTGCAGGCCGCGGATCTGGACCTGACGACCGGCTACCGCGCCGAGATCGTGGCCAACGGCCTGAGCTTCGCCTCGGCGGTCGCGGTCGCGGACGACGGGACCGTCTACGTGGCCGAGGCCGGGTTCTCCTACGGCCTGGTCCAGGCGCCGCCGCGCGTGCTGCGGGTCGGGCTCGATGGCACGACCGCGGTCGTGGCCGAGGGCTTGGTGGGGCCGGTGGCTGGACTCGCCGTCCACGATGGTCGGCTCTTCGTCTCCCACCGCAACACCATCTCCTCGATCGACCTCGCCACGGGCTCGCGGACGGACATCATCACCGGGCTGCCGTCGCTCGGCGACCACTACAACGAGAACGTCGCGATCGGCCCGGACGGCAAGCTCTATATCACGCAGGGCAGCGCGACCGAGTCGGGCGTGGTCGGCCCCGACAACTACCTCTTCGGCTGGCTGCCGCAGGCGCCGCAGTTCAGCGACGTCCCCTGCCGCGACCTGACTCTGGCCGGCGTCAACTACACCACCGGCAACCCGCTGACGCCGGACGCCGTCGACACGGCCACCACCGGCGCCTACCTGTCCTTCGGCACGCCGAGCACGCCGGGCCAGGTGGTGCGCGGGCAGGTCAGGTGCAGCGGCGCGGTGCTGCGGACGAACCTCGACGGCTCGGGCCTCGAGGTGTTCGCCGACGGTTTCCGCAACAACTACGGCCTGGCGTTCCACCCCGACGGCCGCCTATTCGTGACCGAGCAGGGCCCGGACGGGCGGGGCAGCCGCCCGGTGGCCGGCCCAGACAACCTCTACGAGGTCGTCCAGGGCGGCTGGTACGGCTGGCCGGACTTCTACGGCGGGGTGCCGGTGACCGACCCGAGCCGCGTGCCGCCCGGGCGCGACGCGCAGGCGCCGGTGCTGCTGGACCCGCCGCCGCTCGCCCGCCCGCCGCTCGCCCAGTTCCCGAACCACGCGACCGCGGTCGGCTTCGACTTCTCGCGCTCGGACGCGTTCGCCCCGGTTGGCCAGGCGTTCGTCGCCCTCTTCGGCGAC
>JALYGH010000597.1 GCA_030777205.1 Chloroflexota bacterium | reverse complement strand
TCGGGCACGGGATGCGCCCGTACAGTGCGGAGGGGCGCTGGTCCCAGAGCGCGCGCAAGATCGCCAGGTGGCGGTCGCGCCGGAGGCGTGGGCGGATGCGACCGTCCGGCCCATCCTCGAAGCTCGTGCGGAGCGTCGCGAGGACGGCGTCGCTCCAGTAAGCGCCCGCCGCACCCCCGCGCGCCCGCTCGACGAGCTCGTCGAAGGTCAGGTGTGTCAGGTCCGGCGGCGCCAGCTCCTCGGCGACGCGCTCCCAGGTCATGGCCGGGTCGTCGGCCAGCTCGATGAAGCCGCCGTCGACGAGCACCAGCGCGGCCACCTCGTCCGGGTACCTGGCGGCGTAGTCCAGCACGACGTTGCCGCCCCAGGAGTGACCGACGAGGACCGGTCGCACGAAGTCGAGCGCGCCGAGCAGGCCACGCAGGTCGGCGGACGTCTCGGCGAACCCGTACCCGCCGTCCGGCTTGTCGCTCAGGCCGTGCCCGCGCTGGTCGTACGCCACGACGCGGAAGCGCCCGGCGAGCCGCGGCGCGACGGCGTCCCAGATCCGCGCGTTCGACGCCAGGCCATGGACCAGCACGACCGGCGGGCCATGCGGGGCCAACGTGCCATCGCCGAGCCACTCGCGCACCCGCAGCCGAACCTCGCCCCCCGTGCCGCCAACCCCGATCTGGCGGTCGCGGACCCGCATGCTCCGTCCTCCTCGGCGCGACGCACCTCGCTCGGATGGTCGCCTCTCTGGATGGACTTTCGTACAATGGCGTCATCGTGAGCAACCGCGAGCAAGGCGCGAGCAGGTCGGGTCGGGTGGCCCTGTTCGGCTCGGGCGAGACGGCCCGAGTCGGGCGCCGCGTCCACGAGCTGCTCCTCGCGGCCTACGAGCGCCCGGTCCCGGTCGCGGTCATCGAGACGCCGGCCGGTTTCCAGCCGAACGTCGAGGTGCTGTCGACGAAGGTCCGCGCCTTCTTCGAGCACAACCTCCAGAACTTCAAGCCGAACGTGACCGTCGTGCCGGCCCGCCGACGCGGCGACGGGCCGTTGGGTACCGATGGGCCGGCCGCGTGCGACGGCCTACGCGAGGCCGAGTACATCTTCGCCGGAGCCGGCAGCCCGACCTACGCCGTCCGCCACCTGGCCGGGACGCGCCTTTGGGAGACGATCGTCAATCGCCTGGATGCAGGCGCGACGCTTGCCCTGGCGAGCGCGATGGCGTTGGCGGCCGCCAGGTACACGCTGCCCGTCTATGAGATCTACAAGGTTGGCGAGGATCCGTCCTGGGTGCCGGGACTGGACCTGTTCGGGGCCGACGGCCTGGAGCTGGCGGTCGTGCCCCACTGGAACAATCGCGAGGGCGGCGCGGAGCTTGACACGAGCCGGTGCTACATGGGCGAGGCGCGCTTCGCCGAGCTGCGGGCGCAGCTTTCCCCGTCCGCGGTCGTGCTCGGGATCGACGAGCACACCGTCTGCGTGGTCGACCGCGCCGCCGAGGAAGCGCGAGTACACGGCGTCGGCGGCGTCACCATCGTGCGCGGCGACACCGTCGAAACGTACGCCGACGGCGAGCGCTTCCCGCTCTCTCGTCTCCGCGGCTGAAGCGCGCCCCACCACCCCTCACTCATCTCTCGCCGCGCGCGGCGAGCTGGTCATGCAGGACGGCCAGTCCCTCGGCGACCGAGAGGACCGGGACGTCCGGGAAGGCGGCGCGGAAGCGGTCCATCAGCAGGCCGGCCCGTAGTGGTCGGGGCGCGAGCTGCTTGAGGCTCGCCGTCGAGATCGGGTCGAGCAGGTCCGGATCGAGGCCGCAGATCTCGGCGACGAGGCGCGCGAACTCGTAGCGCGACATAACGTCCGCGCCGACGGTGTTGAAGACGCCGAGCCGCCCGGAAGCGGCCAGGGCGAGCGTCATCTCGGCCAGGTTGTCGGCGAGGGTGGGCGAGCCGACCTGGTCGTCGACGATGCTGGCGCGCTCGCCGGCCCCCAGCCGGCCGAGCAGCCAGAGGACGAAGTTGGCGCGGACGTGCGGCGCGTAGCCGTAAATCACCGTCGTCCGGGCGATCGCCCAGTCGCCGCCGGTCGCTACCACGGCCTGCTCGCCGGCGTGCTTCGTCTGCGCGTACCAGCCGAGCGGGTTGGGCTCGTCGTCCTCGCTGTACGGGCCGGCCGTCCCGTCGAAGACGTACTCGGTGCTGAGGTGGACGAGCCGGACGCCCCGCGCGGCGCACGCCCGGGCGACGTGGGCGGCCCCGTCGCGATTGATCGCCAGGGCCAGGTCGCGCTGCCGCTCGCAACCGTCGACGTCGGTGAGCGCGGCGGTGTGGATCACCGCGTCGGGGCGCGCCTCGTCCAGGACGCGCCCGACGGCCGCCGGGTCGGTGACGTCGAGCTGCCAGAAGGGGAGGTCGCCCAGATAGGCGTTGGCCCGCTCCCCGCGCGATGCGCCGAGCGGCTCGGCGGTCGGCTCGCGGAGCATCCGTTCGAGCAGCTTCGTCCCGAGCAGGCCGTTGCTGCCGGTGACCAGGACGCGCACCGATCCCTCCATCCGCCAGGTTGGCGCGCCGACGATCATGTGGTGGGTCGGCGCGCGGCAGCGGGATTATAGGCGGCCTGCCGGCGCGTTACAGATGGTAGCGCGGGCGAGACGGCGGTGCGCAACGACTCGGGTGACGCCCGGTGACCGTCGCGCGAATGCGGCACGACGCGCGGTTCCAGTTGCAACCCATTGCAGGAACATCGGGCGCTGTGGTATTTCAGGGTTGGTGGTCGCGAACGTGCGGCCGGCGGTATCCGGGGGAGCCGAGATTGGGGGCAGCGTGCCGGAGCGACTCGAAACGGTCTCGCGCCTGAACGAGAGTCAGCGCGAGGCGGTCGAGGCCCTGATCCGCGCGGCGACGCTCGTCGACGGCGTGCTGCCGGTCGGCGAACACAAGTACCTCAAGCTCCACGACGGCGTCGGGCCGGTCTGGGGCATCCTCGCCTGCGATCCCGACGACGGGGATCGGCTGGATGGCTACGCCCAGGTGTTGGGCGCGGGCGCGGCGGCCACGGCCGAGATCGTCGTCCATCCCGAGGCGCGCGGGCGCGGCATCGGCCGCCGGCTCGTCGAGGCGGCGCGGGAC
>JALYGH010000596.1 GCA_030777205.1 Chloroflexota bacterium | reverse complement strand
AACCCCCTCGCTGCCTTTCGAGCTTCGGCGCCCCTTGAATACGAATCGCTAATTCCGACGACGGGACGGCGAGAATTCCGGGTAGTGCGAGCCCGGCGACCAGGAACACCGGGCGTTGAGGCACGGTTCTTGCTCTATCTGCCGAACCTTCGGAGGCGTGGGTTGTCGTTATGGAAATGGACCTGGATTTCTCCCAAGACCTATCGGCGCAGCAGGGCCTGAAAGTCTCGCCGCGCCTGGTCGCGGCCAGCTACATCCTCGAGCTGAGCTCGCAGGAGCTGCAGCAGCAGATCGCGAATGAGCTGAACGATAACCCCGCCCTGGAGCTGGTCGACGTGCCGACCTGCCAGGCGTGCGGCAGCGAGTTGCAGGGCAATGTCTGTCCCTGGTGTATCCAGCGCCAGAAGAGCCAGGAGGCGCCGCGCGAGGATCCAAACGCGACCATGTACGAGGACCCGCCGCCGCCCGGCCAGGTCCGGCTCAGCGACGAGGAGTTCGATCCGCTGACCCAGGTCGCCTCGGAGGAGACCCTCGCCGAGAAGCTGCTCGCCGAGCTCGGCGCGATGCTCCCCGAGAAGGATATGCCGATCGCCGAGTACCTGGTCGGCAGCCTCGACGACAAGGGCTATCTCGGGACGTCGGTGGAAGAGGTCGCCTACGAGCTCGACGCGGACGTGGACCAGGTCCGCCACGTCTTGAAGAGCCTCCAGAGCCTCGAGCCGGTCGGCGTCGGGGCCCGCAACCTCCACGAGTGCCTGCTGATCCAGTTGGAGTACCTCGAAGACCTCGGCGTCACCCAGCCATACGCCCGCGAGATCATCGAGAACTACCTCGTCGAGCTGGGCGAGCACAAGTTCGGCAAGATCGCCCACGAGCTGAAGGTCTCGCCGGAGACCGTGTCCGACGTCTGGGAGTTCGTGAAGGCGAAGCTCAACCCGCATCCGGCCCACGGCTTCTCCGAAACGAACGCGCGCGACCGCGATACCCGCGCGATGTACATCCTGCCCGATGTGATCATCACCCGCAACGAGGGCGACTTCGAGGTCGAGGTGGTCGAGTCGCGGCGCTTCATGCTCCGCGTGAATCCGATGTACACCAAGATGGCGACCGACCTGCCGCGCAACGGCGAGCTGTCGGCCGACGAGAAGCGGCACGTCCAGCAGTACGTCGGGCGGGCCAAGCTGTTCATTGCCAACATCAATCAGCGGCGCCAGACCATCTTCAACATCACGACTTGCCTGGTGAAGAAGCAGCGCGACTTCCTCGAGCAAGGGGTCCGCCACTTGAGGCCGCTGAGCCGCGCGGCGGTGGCCGTCGAGCTGGGCATCCACGAGTCGACCGTCAGCCGCGCCACGGCCTCGAAGTACGTGATGCTGCCGGACGGCGAGGTGATCCCGTTCAGCCACTTCTTCACCCCGTCGCTGAGCATCAAAGACGTGATCAAGGAGATGATTGAGAAGGAGGGACGGCCGCTGACGGACGCCCAGATCGCCGAGCGCCTCCGCGAGCAGGGCATCGAGATCGCCCGCCGGACCGTCGCGAAGTACCGGATGCAGCTCGACATCCTACCGTCCTCGCTCCGCTAGTCAGCCGGCCGTCCAGCCGCCGCCCCTCGCCTCCGGAAAAGCCGAACGGGCCCGCTCGGTCCCCACACCGAGCGGGCTTTGTCACGCTCGGACCGGGGCTCGCCTCGGCCGATGGGTGCCGGCCGATCCCCCGCTGTGCATCATGTCATGGCGCCGCTCGTCCAAGCCGGAGGTCGGCGAGCGCGAACTGATCCAGGGGGGGACCGAGTGATGGCAATGCAGCAGGGCGATGTCGCGACCGCCTACGGCGACATCACGGTCGGCGCGTTGGCGCCGCGCATCATCCGCGCCCGGCTCTTCGGGCCGCCGGTGGTGCCGGAGGCGAGCTACGTGCGACGCGACGACTGGCCGGGTGCGCCGGCGGCACGCGTGCCGGCACCCCTCGCGCCCGGCCGCTACGTCGCCACCCCGCATGTGATCGTGCGCATAGACGGTGGCGACGATCAGCCCGTCCGGGTGACGGCCTTCGACGGGACCGGGCGCCCGCTGCTGGCCACGACGGCAGCCGGTGGGATCGCCCGCGAGCAAATCATCAACCCCGCCACCGGGGCAGCAAGGGATCGCGTCGTCGTCCAGCTCACCCGTTATCGCGCGGATGTCGCGGACGATGTTCATTTCTACGGCCTCGGGCAGGGCGGGGGCGCGCAGCTCGATCGGCTCGGCACGTCGCGCGTCTTCTGGAACAGCCAGGTCGGGCACGGGCCGGGCGTCGACTTCGGCATCCCGCTGCTGGTCGCGAGCGCGCCGGGCGGCGCCTACGGCCTCTTCTTCGACACGACCGCCGCCGCGCGGCTCGACACGGCCCGGGGCAGCGGCGGGCTGTCGCTCCGCTACGAGGCGGATGTCCCGTCGCTGGACCTGTACTTCCTGGCCGGGCCGCGCCCGGCCGACGTGCTCGAGGCGTACGCCGAGCTGACCGGGTTCCCGGCCATGCCGCCGCGCTGGGCGCTCGGCTTCCTCCAATCGACCCGTTTCTTCGAGCAGACCGAGGATATCCTGGACCTCGCGCGCGAGATCCGGGCGCGGCAGTTCCCGTGCGACGCGCTCATTTTCCTCTCGACGTACGGACAGTCGCGGGCCTGGAACGCCGGCGTCGGGCATCTGGGGCTCCATCCCGAGCTGTGGCCGGACCCACCGGCCGTACTGCGCGAGCTGCAGGAGACGCTCGGGTTCCGCGTCGTCACCCACGAGTACCCGGTCCTGCACCCGGCCGCGCCGCGGTACGCCGAAGCCGAGGCGCGCGGGTTCCTGCTCGAAGTGGCCTATCCCGCCCCGCCCGCCCAGACGGACGACGGCCCGCACGCGCCGCGCCGGGTCCAGGTCTACGCCGAGAACCAGCGCTTCATCGACTTTACCAACCCCGAGGCGCGCGAGTGGTGGTGGGAGCAACACCGCCACCTCGTCGAGCTGGGCGTGGCCGGCTGGTGGCTCGACGGCGGCGAGGGGCCGAGCGGCGGGAGCCCGATGCACCGGGGCGACGCCGTCCTGCTCCACAACACGTTCGACCTGCTGCGCTTCACGGCCTTCGCCGAGGGCGAGGCGCGCGACCGGCCGGACGGTCGGCCCTGGATGCTCTGCCGCTCGGGGGCGGCCGGGATGCAGCGCCTCGGGGCCGCGTCGTGGTCCGGCGACATCAACACCACGTTCACCACCCTCGAGGCCCAGGTGCCGCTCGGGCTGGGGCTGGCCATGTCCGGCGTGCCGTACTGGGGCACCGACATCGGCGGGTTCTACCCGGCCGCGCTGGACGGCGAGCTGTACGCGCGCTGGTTCCAGTTCGCCGCGTTCTGCCCGGTGTTCCGAGCCCACGGCTGGGAGTGGCGCCGCCATCTGCCATGGGCGCACGGCCCGGAGATCGAGGCGATCTGCCGCCGCTACGCCGAGCTGCGCCTGCGCCTGCTCCCGTACCTCTACTCGCTCGCCTGGGAGGCCCACACGCGCGGCCGGCCGCTGATGCGCCCGTTGGCATTCCACTACCCGGCCGACCCGAACGTCTGGGAGCTGGGCAGTCAGTTCCTGCTCGGGCCGGACCTGCTGGTGGCGCCGGTCACGCGGGCCGGCGCCACCCAGTGGCCGGTCTACCTGCCGGCGGGCGCCTGGTACGACTTCTGGACCGGCGAGCGCTTCGAGGGCGGGCGGTCCGTGTCGGCTCCGTCGCCGATCGAGACCATCCCGCTGTTCGCGCGCGGCGGGAGCATCATTCCGCTCGGGCCGGCGATGCAGCGGACCGACGAGCGTCCGCTGGACGACCTGACGCTGCTGGCCTATCCCGGCGCACCGGGTGAGGACGGCGGGTGCGTGATCTACGAGGACGACGGCCGCAGCCAAGGGTACCGCGCGTCCCGCTACGCCCTGACCGAGGTGCGCGCGTTCTGGAGAGACCGCGAGATGCAGGTCGATATCGGCGGCGCGGTCGGCGAATATCCTGGGCAGCCGGCCGCGCGGGACATCACGATCCGCGTCTGGTTGCCGAGCCGGCCGAGCGCCGCCCGTGTCTCGCGGGCGGGGCACCCCGTTGACGCGGTCGAGCGCGAAGGGGCGGCCGGCGACGGTGAGGTCACCTGGTCGTACGCGGCGTCGCCCTGGTGCGAGGCGCGGGTGCCCGACGTCGCTCGGAACGAAGGTGTCTCGCTGTCGCTGCGCTGGTAGGAAGGTCGCCATCCGGCGGCCGGCCGATGCTGTAAGCTGACGTCTACCGTTCCGTTTGTAAACTCCAAGGGCGGAGAAGGGGGCAAGCGAC
>JALYGH010000595.1 GCA_030777205.1 Chloroflexota bacterium | reverse complement strand
TGCATCGTCCCGCGCGCCCGTGGTTCGCAGCGCAGCCGCTTGATCGACGCGATCGTCAACGAGGTCCGCATCCTCTACCACCTCGGCTACCGCGAGGTCGTCCTGACCGGCGTCCAGATCGGCGCCTACGGCTCGGACTGGGACCCGGCCCGTCGCCGGGTGGCGCGCGGGCGCGGCCCGACCCTCACCGACCTCGTGGCGCGGCTCCTGGCCGAGACGCCGATGCCGCGCCTGCGCATCTCCTCGATCCAGCCGCAAGACTGGCCGGCCGGGTTTCTGGAGCTGTGGCAGGACGCGCGCATGTGCCGCCACCTCCATCTGCCCCTTCAGAGTGGGTCGGACAGCGTGCTGAAGCGGATGGTCCGCCGCTATCGGACGGCCGACTTCCGCGCGCTCGTCGAGCGACTCCGCGCCCGGATCCCGGAGGTCGCGATCACCGCCGACGTGATGGTCGGCTTCCCCGGCGAGACGGACCGGGAGCACGCCGCCAGCGTCGCCTTCGTCCGCGAGCTGGCGTTCGCCGAGCAGCACATCTTCCGCTACTCCAGCCGGCCGGGCACGGCCGCCGCCCGCCTCCCGGATGACGTGCCGCCCGAGGTCAAGAAGCAGCGCAGCGCCGAGCTGCACGCGCTCGACCGCGAGCTACGGACGGCCTACCGGAGCCGCTTCCTTGGGCGGACGATGGAGGTGCTGTGGGAGGAGGCGATCGAGGAGGAGGGCTCTACGGTCTGGTCCGGGCTGACCGACAACTACTTGCGCGTCTTCGCCCACGGCGACGCGCTCGAAGGCATGCTGACGCCGGTCCGCCTCGACGCGCTGACCGAGGACGGCATTCGCGGCCGAATTGCGTGACGGCGGACCCGATCGACTGACGCTGGGAGGGACCGAGTGGACGATTGCATCTTCTGCCGGATCGTGACGGGGGGCATCCCCGCTGACATCGTCTACCGCGACGAGCAGGTGACCGCGTTTCGCGACATCCAGCCGCAGGCGCCCATCCACGTCCTACTCATCCCGAACGAGCACATCGCCTCGACCGCTGCCCTCGAGGCGGGCCACGAGGGGCTGATCGGCAAGCTGTTCACGGCGGCCGCTCGGGTGGCGCAGGAGCAGGGTGTCGCGGAGAACGGTTACCGCCTGACGATCAACACCGGCCCCGACGCTAACCAGACGGTCGCCCATCTGCACCTGCACCTGATGGGCGGGCGGCGGTTCACCTGGCCGCCTGGTTGACGCATCGCCTGGCGCGGCTCATGGGCGTGCGCCGCCTGACCGCCCCACATCGCGAATCTGCCACACGCTCGGATGTTGGGGCGGATCGGAACGACGACCTCTCCCGAGAGGGCGGTCGGCGAAGTCCGCTGACCAGGAAGTGCGGAACATACGTGCCCATAGGCCCGGCACCCGGCCGGGGCCGGAATGGGGCTTGCATTCCTTCCGCCCTCGTAAGCCTTGCCTCCTCCGGGGCATCCATCGGGATCGAGGGAGTGGCGGACGACCTAACACCGAGTGCCCCGCGCCCGCGGTCGCTCCGGGAGCTGCGCGTCGAGCGGCTGCTGAGCATCCGCGAGCTGGCGCGGTTGGCGAACGTCGCCCCGAGCACGGTCTACTTCATCGAATCGGGCCGCAGCACACCACATCCCGTCACGATGCGCCGGCTCGCCGCGGCGCTGAGCGTGGACCCTTACGGGGTTACCGAGTTCCGCCGGGCCATCGAGCGCCGCGTGTCGACAGGCGACCTCATGGACTGGATCGCCGAGCTACGCGGCCGCCTGGGGCGCGGGGAGCTGGCCGACCTCGGCTCGGTGGACATGCACGGCGTACTGCTGCCCATCGAGCGCGCCGCCCGGATCCTGCTGGCCGATCTGGCTGACCAGGACGCCGAGGTAGTATCCCCCGAGCAGCGCCATGACCCGGACGCCGAACGACGGCGCCAGGCGCTGCTCCGCGACTTTCACCGACTCCGGGAGCAGATCGGCTAGCGCGCCCACCCGGCCGTGGCAACGGGCCGGCCTCGAGCGCCGGGGCGGACCTGGCGTGGCACGATCCCCAATCCGACCTCCCAGGTCGACTCGCGCTGCCAACGGTGAGCCAGTGGGACGCCGAGTGAGCGGCGGGCGCAGGACGAGCGGCGTCCCTACGCCTGCAGTGCCACCGGTGGGCGCCGATCGGCCCAGGGGCGGGCGGCCTCGAACGCGGCGGCGGCGCGCAGGACGGCCCCCTCGGCGTGGCGGCGGCCGACGATCTGCATCCCGACCGGCAGCCCGGCCTCGGTCCAGCCGGCGGGCACCGAGATCGCCGGCAGGCCGGTCATCGTGATCGCGTAGGTCACGATCATCGCGTCGATGGCGCTCGCGATCGGCGTGCCGGCCACGACCGGCGGGAACATCTGGTCGACCAGGTAGGCCGCCGTCGGCGTGGTCGGCGTGATCAGCAGGTCGTACTCGCGGAAGAAGGCCGCGACGCGCTCGACAAGGCGCGAGTGCTCATGCCAGGCCCGGGCCACCTCCAGGCCGGTCAGCTCGCTTGGCCGCCTGAGGAACTCGCGCAGGAACGAGTTGTCCACCTTGTCGGCCCGTTCCAGCAGCCCCGGGTTGCCGGCGGCCGTCCCGAGGGCGCGGAGGGCGGCGATCATCGGGCGCGGGTCGCCAACCTCCGGGTGCGCGTCCTCGACCACGCAGCCGAGCGACTCGAACGTTTGCCCGGCCGTCTCGACGATCCGGGCTACCTCGGGCTCGACGACGCCCACACCCAGGTCGGGGCTCCAGGCAATCCGCGGTCCGCGCCCGGCCGCCCGCGCGATCGACGCCAGATCGCCGTCGGTGACGCGCTCGAAGGCCTCGCCCGGCTCGTCAAGTGAGATCGGCACCCGGTCGTCTGGCCCGGCCGTTACGGACAGCATCAGCGCCGTGTCGCGGACGGTACGGGCCATCGGGCCGGTCACCGAGAACTGGTTCGACGTCCAGCCGCTCGGCCACACCGGGATGCGCCCCGGCGACGTGCGGAAGCCGATCACGCCGCAGACGCTGGCCGGGATGCGCAGCGAACCGCCGAGGTCGGTGCCCTGGGCCAGTGGCCCGAGCCCGCAGGCGAGCGCGACGGCCGCGCCGCCGCTCGACCCGCCGGCCGAGCGCGCCAGATCCCAGGGATTGCGGGTGGCGCCGAACAACGCGTTGAGCGTGTTGGGCCCGGCGCCAAACTCCGGGGTGTTCG
>JALYGH010000594.1 GCA_030777205.1 Chloroflexota bacterium | reverse complement strand
CCCTATACGTCACTACTGCCCTGCTCATCGGCCAGACGGCGTTAGTGCTCTTCGCGATTCGTCGGCGGTTCAAGCGGTAGGCCCGCGCGGCGGACCAGAACGCCCCGCCGGCTCAGGCGGGGCGTTCAGCGTGTTCGGCGCGGATCAGGCGTTGGCTGTGACGCGCTCGTGCCACCCCCGCGCCGGCCGGCGACGTAGACTCCGGACGTGCAGCCGCGCGACCGATCCGTGCGCCCCGTGCTCGTGCAGTCCGGCATCTTGGCGCTGCTGCTGCTCGCGGTCGATCCGGGAGGCCCCATGCTCGCGTGGATCGCGACTCAGGACTTGACGCCCTTCATCACAGCGGCAGCCCCAGGTGTCCCCACGCTGCTCGGCGCGCTCATCGGCGGTACGATCACTGGTGCCGTGACCTACATCATCGCGAGGCAGAATCGGCTCGGGCAACTAGTACTGCTCCGTTAGGTTGGGCACGAGGGTGTGGAAAATTCCCGTACGGCCCTGCACGGGCGCCCTGGGCGCCTGCGGGACACCACCTGCCTTCCCGCAGGTCCTACTTTTGGGTACCCGAAGTACCAAGGTATCACAGCCGTATCACACGGCACGGAGCAGTACTAGAACAGGATCGCCAGAAGGCCAGTCGCGAGTGGCATACGCAACGCCTCGCACCCACGCTCAACATCATCGACCGTCGCATCTACCAGTACGGCAGCGTGGTCGGTTGCGCTCGGGCCGGCGACTTTGAGGCGTACCGGAAGGCGGTCCTTCGGGTAGGCAAGTCCGATCTCTACGCGAGGTCGTCGATCATGGTGCTGGCGCGACGACACGCCGGCTTCGCTGCCGCTCTCGTGAACTATGGGGAAGCCGAGAGGGTCGCTCGCGCCGCACTCTTCGCGCTCGTGAACAAGGTCGCGGAGTTGCCGCCGGCTCCTGAGTCACTCGACGCAGCGACGCTGTTCGTCGACGCGCTCGCTGAGGCTCAGGGGAAGCTGTCCCCAACCGTTGCCGATCTGTACGACGCGATTGACGACTTCCTCGACCACGGGCCATCAGCGCGCTGATGCGACCGCGAACGACGAGCGCCCCCGCCGGCTACCGGTGGGGGCGCTCTCGTGTTCGGCGCGGTCCAGGCTGCTGCAGCGACTCGCCCGGGCCGTCCGAAACGCTGACGGGTTGTACCGTTCTCGACCTGGAGGGGGATGCCGCACTCGTCCTCGGTGCTCGGCCCCGCGGTGAAGGATGTCGACCCATGGCCGGCGCCGAGGGCAGGGCGATCAAACTCTCGGTGGGGTCCCGGCTGGGGCACTATTCGCGTCTGCCGCGGCCGAACTGATCCAGCACGAACACGGAATCCTGGAGAACTTCCTCAGTCAGGGCCTCGACCGTGGCGACGACCGTCCGACAGAGCGTGCCGACCTCGTGGCGCGCATACTGACGATACGAGATTATGATGCCAGCATGCGATCGCCCGGCGCGGAACCATTCCTGACTGATGGGCAGAAAATCGTGGAAGTTGTAGGTGACGAGCACCCGCCCTTCACGCGTTGCACGCTCCAGATGATCGGCGTCGGCGAGTCCGAGCGTGCCGATCTCGTGGGCGCTGACCGCGTCGTACCCACGGTCGCGAAGCATCCGCGCCAGCTCGGGCGCAACGTCCTCGTCGAGATAGAGGCGCGGCCTCACCGACGTCCGAACCGCAGCCGGCCATCATCGCCGACCGAGAAGCCGTACCGCGTGGCCTGAGCTTCCAGCGTGTTGTCCCGAATGAAGCGGTCAATCTCCTCCTGATGGTCGTAGTAATAACTGATCGCGTCATAGACGGCGGCGGGCGCCAGGTGCGGATAGGTGGCGAGGATGTCCTGGGGGGTATCGCCGGCTCGAAGCAGTCCTACGATGAGCGCCACACTGATCCGCGTACCGGCGATCATCGGCGTTGCGCCGGCGACACCAGGGCTCATCACGATGTGAGGGTGTTCAGTTCGGAGCACGGCCGACATCTGCCTCGCCTCCCTCTCCAGGAACGTCCGTGCCATTGTACCTGGGCGACTCTGGCGCGGGACTGCAGCGGCGACATGCATCGACCTACCTGCGCTACCGGCTGCCCTTGCCGCCGCGCGCCTCGCCCTGGACCATCGACGCCCGGGCAGGCTCGAGGATGATGCGGCGGATCTCGTCGGCGTAGACGACCTCCGAGTCGTCCTCAGGCGCGTAGCCGATCACCTTGCGCGCGTTCGCCAGGCTCCAGGCGCTCCGCGTGTTGGCCGACATGCCGTTGAACACCTGGAAGGGGATGCCGTACTCGTCCTCGATGTTCGGGGCCTCGACGGACTTGACGAAGAGCTGCGCGAGGTCGCGCGGGCTGACCCACATGCCGAGGTCGCGGTGAAACGTGCGCGGGTCGTCGGGGCGCTGGACGGCCGTCGTGCTCGCAAGGTCGCGCGGGGCGCCGATGCGGATCTGGACGACCTCCAGCCGGCGCGGCCGGTCCTCGGGCCGGACCTCGCCGACGGTCGGGCCGCCGGCCACGCCGGACGCGTAGACGAAGCCGAGGTGCTCGTACACTTCCTTGGCCCAGCCGTAGAAGTTATCGGCGAGCGGACGCGGTGCATCCGGGCGGATCAGCTCCACCTGCCCGGTCCGCATCGGCCGCTCGTAGAAGTCGGCGGCGTGGTTCGAGCTGGCGACGATGCCCCGCCTGACGCCCTCCTCGAGCGCGAGCTGGTAGACGATGTACGCCATGTCGACGTTCGCCCGCTCGGATAGGTAGCGGGCGTGCAGGTCGTCCGTCGCGGGCCGCATGAACGCCAGGTGGACGACGGCGTCGGCGCCGCGGAAGAGGTCGCGGTACTCGTCCATCCGATTCAGGTCGGAGAGGTCGCGGACCTGGAGCCCCTCGACCGGCCGCCCGAGACCGTCGCGGTCGCGGTTGTCGACGAGGCGCAGGTCGAAGCGCTTGCGGAAGGCCGGCAGGATGTACGAGCCGATGTAGCCGGCGGCGCCGGTTATCAGGACGGTGGTCATTGATCGGTCCCCTTCTGTTCCGGTCAGACGCCCTCGACGATCGTCAGGAAGTTGGCCCGGGCATTCCGCTCGCGGAGTGGCAGGATCGCCTGGTACTCCGGCGAGTCGTACCACTGCCTGGCCCGGTCGTAGCTCGGGAATTCGAGCACGACGATCCGCTTCGGCTGCCAGTTGCCCTCGAGCGTCTCGTACCGCCCGCCGCGGACGACGAACCGCCCGCCGTACTTCTCGACGGTGGCGGGCACTTGACTCGTGTACTCCTTGTACGCCTCCGGGTCGGTGACGTCGACGTCGACGATCACGTAGGCTGCCATGGCACTTCTCCTTGTGGCCGTCGGTTGGGAATGCGGAGGGCGGCCGGTGTCAGTAGCCGGCGCGCTTGTCGACGGTGTTGGCGAGCTCCTCACCGCGCTCGAAGCGGCCGAGGTTGTCGGCGAGCATCGACCAGACCAGGTCGGTGGTGAGCTTCGAGGTCGGCGAGTTGTGCGGCGTGATGATGATGTTCGGCGCCTTCCAGAGCGGGTCGCCGGGCGGCAGCGGCTCGGTCGCCGTGACATCCAGGCCCGCGCCGGCCAGCTTGCCGGACCGGAGCGCCTTGATCAAGGCGGGCTCGTCGACGATCCCGCCGCGCGACATCGCCAGGACGTAGGAGCCGGGCTTCAGCAGCCCAAGCTGGACCGGACCGATCATCCCGCGCGTCTCGGGGGTGATCGGCGCGGCGATGGTCAGCACGTCCGACGCGCGGCACATCTCGTTCAGGCGGTCGAGCGGCCACACCTCCTCGACGCCGTCGCCGGAGGCGCCCGGCCGGGCATCGATGGCGAGGACTGTCATCTCGAAGGCGGCGGCCCGCTTCCCGATCTGGCGGCCAATGTTGCCGAAGCCGACGATCCCCATCGTCAGCCCCTTGATCCCCACCAGGCGGTTGTTGAGCTGGCCGCGCGCCCACTCCTCGTGATCCTGGAACTCCTGGAACTGGCGCAGCGCCCGCGTGAGCGAGAGGAGCATCGCGAAGGCGTGCTCGGCGATCGTAGCGGCATGGGCGCCGCGCATGTTGGTGACGATGATGTCGCTGGCGACGATCGCCGGCGCCTTCGCGATACACTCCACGCCGGCGCTCGACGACTGGACCCAGCGGAGCTTCTTGGCAGCCTTCAGCTCGTCGGCCGTGATGCTCCCGAAGACCGCGTCGACGTCCGCGATCAGTGTCGGGACGTCCTCGCGCCGCTCGGGGATCACGAACTGGACGTTCGGGTACGCCCTCTTCAGCTCGTCGACGCGGTCGGCCCGCACGTTCCGGGCCACCATCAGCATTTTCGTCATCTCGCGCTCGTCCTCCCCATGTTCGCGGCCACAACTCGCGCCCGCGACCGCGCGGCTCGTCGGGCGCGAACCGACTCGCTCGGCGGCATGCTACCGTCCGGGCGGGGGCCGGTTCATCCCGCACGGCCTTGGAGGCCTCGCCAACATCCGCGATTCGCGGCGCGGCGCTCGACGGGAGCGCCGGGCAGGTCCGGCATCCCTGTCATATCCGGGGTCACGGATGCCTGGCCCGCGTCTTGTAGCTGGAAAGGCGCGCACCGCGGCGAGATCGTCGGCGCGGGCCAGCGGAGGACACATGGCAGCACGCGACGCGTTCGACGACTTCGCCCAGGAGTACTACGACTCGATCTACCGCCTGTACCCGGTCGAGGCGTCGTGGCTCGGCATCCATGCCTACGACGACCGGCTCGCCGACTTGACCACCGACGGCATCGAGGAACAGGCCAACACCTTGCGCGAGCTGCGCGACCGTCTGGCGGCGCTGGACGAGCGGGACCTGCCGCTCGACGCCTACGTCGACTATCAGCTCGTCGTGGCCGATCTCCGCTCGCGACTCTGGTCGATCACTCGGGTCGAGGACTGGCAGCGCAACCCGGTCATGTACGTTCAGGAGCCCCTGTTCGGGCTGCTGGCGCTCACTGCGCGCGACTACGCGCCGCTCGGCGAGCGCGCGGCCAGCCTGCTCGGCCGGCTGCGCGCCATCCCCGGCACGCTCGGCGCCGGCGTTACCAACGTCGCCAGCACATCGCCGGTCCTGGTCGAGACGGCGATCCAGACGGCGCAGGGTGGCGCCGCCTTCATCCGCGACGCAGTCCCGCGCATCGCCGAGGAGGCCGCGAGGATTGGTAATCCGTCCGACGCGGCTACCGCCTCTGAGGCACCGGACGAGTCGGCGCCGGGCCTTGGGCTCACGCCGACGACCACGCCCTTCTCGGCGGTGGACGTGCCCGCGGATGCCGCCGGGGCGATCGACGACGACCTGTCGGCGGACCTCCGGGCGGCCGGCGAGCACGCCGCTCGGGCGCTAGAGGACCACGCGAGCGCGCTCGCCGAGACCGTGGCCGATGGCGACTTCGCCGTTGGGCAGGCGGCCTACGAGGAGCGGTTGCGGGACTGGCACATGCTCGACATCGCCCCGCCCGACCTGGCCGCGTTCGGGCGGCGCCTCTTCGAGGACACGCTCGGTCAGCTCCACGAGCTGGCGGCCGAGAACGCGCCCGGCCGCGACTGGTCAGGGCTCGTCGACGAGCTGCGCGACGACCATCTGACGGCCGAGGGCCTGCTCGGGGCGTACCGCGAGGAGCTGATCAAGCTGCGGTCCTTCATCCTCGAGCACGAGCTGGTCACGATCCCGGAGGGCGAGCAGCTCGACGTGGTCGAGACGCCGCCCTTCGAGCGCGCGACCATCCCCTACGCCGCGTACATGCCGCCGGCCCCGTTCGAGCCGGCCCAGAACGGCCAGTTCTGGGTGACGCCCGTCGACATCTCGGCGTCCGCCGAGCAGCGCGACGCCCAGCTCCGCGAGCATTGCCGCTGGAGCTTCCCGAACGTGGCCCTCCACGAGGGTTACCCGGGCCACCACCTGCAGCTCCTCTGGGCCAACCGCCACCCGTCGTTCGTCCGCAAGCACGCCCAGAGCGACCTGTTCGCGGAAGGTTGGGCGCACTACTGCGAGCAGCTCATGGCCGAGCAGGGTTACCTCGGCGACTGGCGACTGCGGCTGTTCCAGCTCAAGGACCAGCTCTGGCGGGCCGCCCGCGTCGTCATCGACCCGAGCCTGCACAGCGGCACGATGAGCTTCGACGAGGCGGTCACCCTGCTAGTGGACGGGGCGCGGCTGGCGCGGGCGCAGGCCGAGGGCGAGGTGCGCCGCTACTGCCTCTCGCCGACTCAGCCGATGACCTACGCGGTCGGCAAGCAGCAGATCCTCGACATGCGCAGCGAGCTGGGCGGCCTGGGGATCCGCGAGTTCCACGACCGCCTGCTCGCAAGCGGCACGATCCCGTTCACGCTCGTTCGCCAGGAGATGCTCGCGGGCTGACCAGTTGACGGAGAACGTGGAGAGGGGCGAAGAGGCAGACCGCCTCCCCGCCCCTCTCCTGTAGCGCGAGAGCTTGTCCCGGGCCTCAGTCGTCGTTGCTGCTGCTGAGAAACCCGAAGATCTGCAGGATCGAGATGAACAGGTTGTAGACGCTCAGGTAGATGCCGATCGCCAGCATGATCGCGTCGTCGCGCCCCGCCTCGGCGTACTTCAGCCGCTGCAGGTCGTACATCACGAAGCCCGAGAACAGGATCGCCGTGACGACCGACAGCAGGAAGCCGAAGATCCCCAGCGGGATCCCGAACAGGCTCAGCACCAGCCCGACCAGCCCGGCCAGCAGGACCGCGATCAGGCCGGCCATCAGGTACGAGCCCATCCCGCTCAGGTCGCGCTTGGTCGTCCAGGCGTAGGCGCCGAGCGCCAGCACCAGCGCGGCCGTCGTCGTCGCGGCGTTCACCACGACCGAGCCCATCCCGCGCGCCAGGTAGCTGTCGATGATCAGGCCCAGCGCCATGCCCTCGAAGACGCTGAACAGGTAGAAGATGCCCAGGGCGACCCCGTGCGACATCTTCGCGCGGGCGAACGAGAGCGCCAGCACGCACGCCAGCGTGCCGACGATCCCCAGGATCATCGCGCCCGGCCCGAGCGCCCGCCCGATGACGTAGCCACCGGCCGTAAACAACATCGAGAACCCGAGCAGGCCCATCACCTGCCCGACCAGGGTACCTCGCCGCGCTCCGGTGAGCGCTCGGTCGTAGTACATCCCCATCGGATCTGTGCTCATGCCACCAGACCTCCCCGTCGGTGCAAGGATCATGCAGTCCAGTCCGATTATAGGTCCGTCTCTCTGAGGGGGAAACGATTCGCGGTCAGCTTTCATCAAACCCTAATCCCGGCCCGCACGTGCGCCGGACAGGTGACGGGAGCCCCGACGCCCGGCCTGTCGCCCCGAGCGCAGCGAGACAGCTCCCGGGTCAACCCGGTTGCGGTGGGGGATCGCTCGCTACGCCCCGGATGACGACGCTTCACCTTCAGCGTGGCGATGTACTGGCCATCGTCTGGCCGCCCGCCTCGGCCCCGCCGCGCTACCATCTCCGGGGTTATGCACGTCGTCGCCATGCGCGGAGGTCCAGACAAGGCTTCCGGAAGCGTATGGACCGCATGCGTGGCGCCGGGCTGGGTCCGCAACGCTCGGACAAACGTCCGTCACATGGTGCTTGATGGGGCGAAGTCCTCGAACAGGCTCGGGTGGAGCAGGCCGGCGAGCGTCTCCAGCCCGTCCACGAGGCGCGGCCCCGCGCGCGTGAGAAGCGTGGCGTCGACGAGAAAGACGCGGCCGGCGCGGACAGCGGGCAGCGCCCGCCAGCCGGGCGCGGACGCGACCTCAGGGGGTGCACAAGCGACGCCCGTCGCCGTGGGAAGCCGGTCGAGCAGCACCAGCACCTCGGGAGCGAGCGCCGCGAACTCATCCCACGTCTGGAGCGAAGGCTCGCCGCTCCCGGCGAGGACGTCGTGCCCGCCGGCCATGCCGATCAGCTCGGGCACCCAGCGTCCAGCCGTCCGGGGCGGGTCGAGCCGTTCGAGGCAGGCGACGCGCGGGACGTGGGTGACGCCCGCGGTGCGGAGCGTCACCCGGTCGATCCGGCGCCGGAGCTGGATCAGCAGCTCATGGGCGCGGACCTGCGTGCCGGTCGCGTCCGCGACCGTCTTAACGTCGCTCAGGGCGTCGCCGACCGTCTTGGGGGCGAGGGCGTAGATGGCGGGCCGTCGAGGCATACGGGCCACTGCGCGCCGGATGGCCCCGCGCGAGGCCGGGCCGCCGTTCGCGTCCCCCCCGACGAACGTATCCCCCCCGGCGAAGACGAGGTCGGGCGCGAGCGCGATCAGCCGCTCGCCGTCGAGCCGCGCGGAGTCCCCGTCTTGCGCCGTGAGGACTTCGACGCGCTCGGCCCCGGGAGGGACGCCCGAGTGACGACCGACGCCGACGATCGCGTTCCCCAGCCCGAGGGCGGCGAGGATGTCCGTGGCAGACGGGACGAGCGAGACGATGCGCACAGTTCCGACCGTCCGGCGTCGCCCCGGCGCTCCGTGGGCCTACCAGCCGCGCTGGACCCACTCCTCCAGGTGCGGCTTCTCCGCCCCGATGGTCGTCGGCTTGCCGTGGCCGGGGTATACGACGGTGTCGTCCGGCAGCGTGAACAGTCGGTGCTTGACGCTGCGGATGATCGTGTAGAAGTGGCCGGTCTCGTTCTTGGTGTTGCCGACGCCACCGGGGAACAGGGTGTCGCCGCTGAAGAGCAGGTTGCCGACCGTGAAGCAGGTGCTGCCCGGCGTGTGGCCCGGGGTGTGGATCGCGCGGAGCACCTGCTTGCCGAACGGCAGCTCCTGGCGATCCTGGATCAGGAAATCCGGGCGCGACTTCAGCATGTCCTGATCGAGCTCGCCGACGCCGGCCGGCGCGCCGAGCTTCGCCTTGAGCGCGTCCAGCTCGTCGTGGTGGTCCCAGTGGCCGTGGGTGATGAGGATGCCCTTCACCTGCATGTCTGCGGCCACCTCGGCGATCTTCTCCGGCTCCCAGCCGGCGTCGATGACGTAGCCCTCGCGGGTATCCGGGTCGCGGACCATGTAGATGACGTTCTCGAACGTCCCGACCGGTACTATCTGTAGCTCGAAGTCCGCGCCGTTCGCCGTCACTCGCTGCCAGTCAGCCACGGTTCCCTCCCGACGTTGCCGCCGAATCCGAACGCTGTCGCCCGATCCGGCGCCACTCCTCGACGTTCCAGCACCAAGAGTCTAGCGCCGGAGGGGAGCCCGTGCGCGAGGACGGTCCAGTGTGCCACCCACCGTCGACGCCCCGGGCTTCACCGACGACGCGGGCGCCCGGAAACGCGAAAGGGCCGGCACGCGATCCCTCGCGCCGACCCGATCCTGAACCCACATTGTGCGAAACCGAGGGACGAGCGCCACCCGTCGTGCCCTTCGCCCCTCTCCGCTCGCGACTCGTTAGTCGTAGAGCGAGAGCCGCTCCTGGCGCAGCGCCCCGTTCACGGCCTTCTTGATCTCCGCGAACGACTTCTCGTCCCACTCGGCGACGAACGTGATCGCCACGCCCTCGCGGCCGGCGCGCGCCGTGCGGCCGATGCGGTGGATGTACGACTCGCTCTCCTCGGGGATGTCGTAGTTGATGACGTGGCTGACTTCCGGGATGTCCAGTCCGCGCGCGGCCAGGTTCGTCGCGACCAGCAGCGTGAGCGCGCCGCGTCGGAAGTCGGCGATCACCCGCTCGCGCTGGCCCTGGCCCATGCTGCCGTGGATCGCCTCGGCCGGGACGCCGCGCTTCTGGAGCGCGCGGGTGACCCGGTCCACCGCGACTTGGGTGCGGCAGAACACCATCGCCCGCTCGGGCTGCTGCTCCTCGAGCACCGCCACGAGCGCGTCGAGCTTGTCCCGCTCGGCGACCTCGTAGTAGATCTGGTCGACCTCGGCGACCGTCCGCTCTTCCGGGCGCACCTGGATCAACTGCGGGTCGCGCATGTGCCGCCGGGCCAGGATCTTCACGACCGTCGGCATGGTGGCCGAGAACAGCGCCGTCTGGCGGCTGCGCGGGGTCCGCCGGAGGATCCGCTCGACGTCCGGCATGAAGCCCATGTCGAGCATCCGATCGGCCTCGTCGAGGACGAAGAACTTCACCGTCCGCAGGCTCAGTGTCCCGCGCGAGAGGTGGTCCAGGATGCGGCCGGGCGTGCCGACCACGATCTGCGCGCCACGCTTCAGCTCGACGAGCTGCTTCGACATCGGCGCCCCGCCGTAGATTGTGGCCAGGCGGACGCCCGCGTGCCCGCCGATCCTGGCGATCTCCTTCGAGATCTGGAGCGCCAGCTCGCGGGTCGGGGCCAGGACGATCGCCTGGACCTCGGCCTGCTCCGTGTCGATCTGCTCGACCATCGGGATGCCGAACGCGGCCGTCTTGCCGGTGCCGGTCTGGGCCTGGCCCATGACGTCGCGCCCGGCGAGCAGCACCGGGATCGCGGCCGCCTGGATCTCGGTCGGCTCCCGGTAGCCCATCTCGTCGAGGGCGCGGGCGACGGACTCGCTGAGGGGCAGGTCGCCGAACGTCGTCGGCATCCCATCGATCGGCGCCACGGTCGTCGGCGCCCTGTGCTCAGTAGTCACTGTGTCTCTCTCTAAGATCTGCATACGCAGCCGGTTGGCCTCCTGTCGGAAAAGAAAACGGGGCCCACGGAGTCGCTCACGCTCCGGGGCCCCGCGAACCGTTCGTAGTGCGACAGCGTTTCTGCACGTTTCCTCGCCCAAAGTATACCGGTTCGAGCTACCAGGAGGGGAGGGGTCCGGACGCGCGCCGCGCGAGGCTGCCAGACGCTCGTAAGAATTGCGAGCCGAACGGAACAATGAGCGGGTACGCTTATCAGCACCGTGGGCGCCCGGTCTGGTGCCCGATCGCGGGAGGGGGACGCCATGGTGGAACAACACACGCGCGCGAGCCGCGACGCGCCGGACGACGGCGGGCGCGACCGGGACGCCCGGAGGCACGGCTTTCTGGCCGGGGTGCTGGCCGCCCTCGCGATGACGGCGGTGATGGCGGTCCTGCGCCTGACGACCGGCGTGCTCTCCCTGCCCGAGATCCTCGGCGAGGCGATCGTCACGCTGATGCCGGCGGCCGTGTTCTCGGCGATCCTGGACGTGCTCCAGAAGGCGGCCAAGCCGCTGCTGTACGTCGGGATCTTCGTCGGCCAGCTCCTGGTCGGCGGGCTCCTCGGCCGCTGGTACGTGGCCAGCGAGCGGAGCTGGGGGCGGGCGCTCAAGCTGGCGCTGGTCGTCTGGCTGGTCGTCGGCGTCGTTGCCCTGCCGGCCCTCGGCGCCGGACTGTTCGGGAGCGTCGTCCGCGCGGGCGCCCTGGTCGTCGGCACCCAGCTCCTGGTGGCCTTCCTCGGCTTCGCGGCGGCGCTCGTCCTCCTCGATCTCGCGCTCACCCCGGCAGTCGAGACGAGCGCGCGGGCCCGCGCCGGCCGCCGCAC
>JALYGH010000593.1 GCA_030777205.1 Chloroflexota bacterium | reverse complement strand
AGTAGATGCGCGCGGGCCGCGCACGCGAGGAGTGGACCGATGATCGGGGCGGTGTCCGCGTTGAAGCTCGTGCTTGCCGCCGGCCTCCTGCCGCTCGCCGTAGCTGGCGGGCCCGGCGAGCTGGGCGCTGCACGGGCCGCCGCGCAGGGGGCAGGCCGGTTCGAGCGCGCCGTGGCCACGCAGGCCGCGACGCAGGTCCGCCTGCGCGTGCTGGGCGATGCCTTCGTCTGCCCCGATGCGCGCTTCGTCTCCTATCGTCGGAGCGACGCCGAGCCCGAGGTCGTGGACCAGTGGTACGTCGCTTCCCAGCTCTGGGCCGACGCGGAGCTGTTGCTGGCCGTCGCGAGAGAGCGCATCGCGCCGCGGATCACACAAATCCCGGCCGGCTCCGGCCGGCCGTTGCCGGGCGGCTGGGATGAGCCCGAGACGCGCTGCCACCTCGACAAGGGCTTCATCTTCCTGGACCGCCTCTGGGACTACGAGAGCGCCGGCTATTTCCCCCGCTCGAACCCGGTCGGGACCGACGTCAGCCGCGGCCCGCGGTACGCCGACGACAACGCGCTCGCCGGGCTGGCCCTCCTCGCCGCGGCCGAGGCCGCCCCGGCCGGCCCTTCGCGGCAGCGCTACCTGCACGCCGCTCGCCGCGAGGCGGAGTTCCTCACCGACAGCGGGCCGTGGGCCGAGAGTGGGCTCTGGGACGATACGTTCGGCGGCGGCTTCTGGTGGAACACCGGCAAGGGCGACACGGCCGAGGGCAAGCCGGCCCAGACCAATGCGATCGCGGCCCTGTTCTTCGCGCGGCTCTACGAGGCGACCGGCGACGAGGCGCATCGCGATTGGGCGCTGCGGACGCTGCGCTGGCTCGATACCGTCCTGTACGACCCTTCGCGGGAGCTGTACCGC
The DNA here is from genome assembly GCA_030777205.1 of Chloroflexota bacterium. GTDB lineage: Bacteria > Chloroflexota > UBA6077 > UBA6077 > JACCZL01 > JALYGH01. The sequence continues at coordinate 5,478 of JALYGH010000593.1, read as the reverse complement.
TGGAGCGTCGGCTACGAGGACCCTGAAAATCAGCTCGGCGCGGTGGTCCACGGCCGTTACTTCAACTATGACCAGGCGATCGCACTCGAGGCGCAGATCCTGGCCGCCCGGCTCGCCGACGACCCGGGGCGCCTGTCCCGGGCGAGGGCCATCGGGCGGGCGCTGCCGCCGGCATTCTGGAACGAAGCGCGGGGCGGCTATAACCTGGAGGTCGGGGTCGACCAGGTCTACACCTCGTACAGCGCCTGGACCGGCCTGGGGCACCTCGCCCTGTACGACCTCGACGGCGACACCCGCTGGTTCGAGCTGGCCCGGGAGAACGCGGATGCGCTGGCGGCGGTCCTGCGCGGGACAGACGGGAGCTACGCCTACCGCTACTACCGCTGCGTCGACCGCGTCGCCCCGGGGTGCGAGAGTGGCGAGGTCACCTGGGTCGTCGATCCTACGCTCGATACGTCGGCGCAGGCGTGGGCCCAGCACCTCGAGACCGCGCTCGGCGCACGCGGCGTGCCGCGTCACCCGCCAAGGGGGGAGTAGCCGAGCGGACAACCCCGTCACCCGCCGCGAGCAGCTTCGGCGCTGCATCCCTGCCTTGCCGGCGTGGTCACGGCCACCTCCTCGGTGGGTGTCCTGCCCGCGCCTTCCGCCAGGGTCGCCCTGGGCTCGGTGCGCGCTCCGTTGTCTGTTCCCGGGCACCGGGCTATCATGCCCGCGATGGTCTGCGCGTTCGGTGCAGCAACGTGCCACGTCCGGGCGAGCCCTCGCGACGCGGTGTCCGCGCGTGAGGCAGGATCGACGGTGAGCGGCGTAGCTCAACGCACCGGTGGCGCACGGATGGCGCTCGATTACCTGGCCGACCGAGGACGATTGCGGGTCCGGCTCCCACGACGGTGGCCTGAAAATGCCAACACAACAGCGAGTGCGGACGGAGGACCGAATCGACCATGACCGTCGCGGTAGAGAAGGCCATGCAGCTCATTCAGGCCGCCCACGCCGAAGCGGAAAGCATCGACCTCGCGGTCACGGCCGTCGTCGTCGACGAGGGCGGGCGGCTGATCGCCCTCGGGCGCATGGACGGCGCCCGCCCGATCACCGTCGACATCGCGATGAACAAGGCGTACACGGCGGCCAGCTTTCAGCAGTCCACCGCTGAGCTCGCGGGCGTCGCCGGGCAGGCGTGGTTCCAGAGCTTGATCGTATCGAGCAACGGTCGGGTGACGGCCGGCGGCGGCGCGATCCCGATCGTGGAGGCTGGCAACGTCGTGGGCGCCCTGGCGGTGGCCGGCGGCACCGACGAGCAGGACCAGCGCTGCTGCGACGCGGCGCTGCGTCGGTACGGCTGACCAACCGCGATCGAGCACGCTCGCGACGCGGCCCCCACACCGCCGATGCGACAGCGTCATGAGCGAGCTTCTATAATCGGGCAACTTGACCGTAGGCGGGGTACACCAGGGCGCACCGAACGGACGACGCAGTTCCCAGCAGGGCATCGGTCTCGAGGGCGGACTGATGCGAGGGAGGACCGACCGGCATGGCTCAGACGATCGAGAGGGCGGACCGCACCGTCCGGAGGAACGCCAAGACCGCGGCTGCCGACCCGTCGACGGCGACCACCGAGCAGGTCGTCGCCAGGCGTGCGAGAGAGGCCAAGAGCGCCAAGGCGACCGCCGTCAACGAGGCCGATCGGACGTCCACGGACATCGGTTCGCCGCTCGTCGCTCCTGATGGCACGCTTCGGATGGTGCCGGACCTCGGCCGGACCGTCCGCGTGGTCGGGACGGTCACCAACGTGGACGTCAACGATGGGCCGCACCCCAAGAACATTCGGGGTGAGCTCGGGAAGGCGCTGAACCACTGGTACACCAAGATGGTGGCCAAAGACCCGCTCATGCGTGCCACGGACAACAGCCACGCCGCGGACAAGCGGAACTTCCTGACGACGTTCACCAACGCGGCTTCCAAAGGGGCCGTCAACGAGCGGCGCACCGAAGTCGCGGACCCGAAAGTCATGTCGCGGCACATCAAGCGCGTCGCGAAGCACCTCGGCGCGGACCTCGTCGGCATTGCCCAGGCCAATCCGGCCTTCATGTACGCCGCCGGCTCGCGGTACGTTCAGGACGGCACCGCGAACGACGCCTACCAGAAGATGTCGCCGGACGAGCTGGCGAAGCGGTTCCCCTACGTGATCCAGGCGACGGTCGCCTGGGACCACGAGACGCTCCAGGCCCACCGGCACCATATCGGCGACATGTCGTACCACAGCTCGTCGATGCGCGCGTCGATGATCCTGAAGAGCCTCGAAGGGTACATCAAGGAACTCGGGTATACCGCGATCCGTGGGGCGGTGAACCCGCAGGGCGCCGGCCTGGCCGCCGGCCTGGGCGAGCTTGGCCGCAACGGCATGATGATCACGGAGAAGTTCGGCGCCCGCGTCCACATGCCCGATCCGATCCTGACCGATCTGCCGTTGGTGCCGGACAAGCCCGTCGACATCGGCGTCGAAGACTTCTGCAAGATCTGCCGCAAGTGCGCTAGCAACTGCCCGACGAACAGCATCACCTTCGGCCCGAAGGTCATCTACAACGGCATCGAGAAGTACAAGATCAACTGGCTGACCTGCTACAAGATCCGGCCGTTCGTCGCGGATCACTACGGGAGCTGCCTGACCTGCGTCGCCGTCTGCCCGTTCACCAAGCCGGATGCCTGGTGGCGACGGGTCGGCGGCAAGCTCCTCAGTGGGGCCCCGGTCCCGGTGCGGCCGCCGATCGTCCGCGCCCTGAAGCGGATCGACGACACGTTCTGGGGCGAGTTCCCCTCGAGGCGCGTCCAATTCATGGGCTACGACTCGGGGCTCAAGCCGGGCGAGCACGCCTGCACCATTGCCGGCTGCACCGCCGAGCACGCCGAGACCGGCGCGTCCATTCCGGCTGCCGAGAGCAAGATCGGTTACTACGCGCCGGTCAAGAAGAACACCGATAGCTTCGTCAGGCGGGGTTGAGTGATGGCACTCCGCCTTGGCTCGCTCCGGCTCCCGTGGCGGCGGTCGGGTAACGACGACGATCCGTACTGGGAGGCGTTCATCAACCGGCCGCCGGCCGACGTCCGCAACATGATCCCAAAGATCATCGGGCAGGCTCCGGAGGGGAACGTCTTCCCAACGCGGGCGGAGCTTCACACGCCGGCGGTGACGTCGAGACACGTCAAAGAGCTGGCGTCGTACTTGGACTCTCAGCTCGTCGGGATCGTGGACCTCGGCAAGCAGGATCCGGAGGTCGCCCGGGGGTACCCGTTCGCGGTCGTCTGCGCGGTCCGGGCCGAGTACGACCCGTACACGGCCCCGGGCGTGGGCGGGCAAGCGGCGGTCCAGGCCGGGCAGTTCGTCACCTTCATCGTCGCAGCGTGGATTCGAGAGATGGGGTATCGGGCGACGATGAAAATCGAGGTCCCGCGCGAGCAGCGCGAGCGGCTCGCCGTCGCGGCGGGCCTCGGCAGGCTGAACGGCGACGGCCGGCTGACGGTGCCGAAGCATGGCACCAGGATACACGTCGCGGACATCATCTTCACGGACCTGCCGCTGGCGGCCGACGGGTAAGGAGACTCCGGTGCCGTACGTTATCACCGAGCTCTGCACCAGGGACGGGGCGTGCGCCGAAGTCTGCCCCGTCGCCTGCATCCACACCACGCCTGACGCTCCGCAGTTCTACATCGATCCCGACATCTGCATCGAATGCGAGCAGTGTGTGGTCGTCTGCCCGGTCGACGCGGTCTTCCTGGACATCGAGCTTCCGCCCGAGTACCGGTCGGCAGAGGACGTGAACGCCGCCTTCTTCCGCGAGAACAAGGAGCCGGTCGAGCAGATCTCATACGCGGCGGCGCTCGACATGATCCACGCGGCCGAGGCGTACGCGCAGCGGATGGGCCACAGGATCTCCGTCGCCGTCGTCGACGGCACCGGCGCACCGGTCGCCCTCTCGCGAATGGATGGCGCCGACCCGCGGTCGCCTGAGTTGGCCCTGAACAAGGCGTACACGGCGACCGTCTACGCCCTCCCGACCGACACGACTCGGTTGGCGCACCGAAGCTTGACGGTGATGAGCCGCGGGAAGATCATGGCCGGCGCCGGCGGCCTCGCGATCGTGGGCGCGTTCGGCGCCGCGACTATCGGCGCGATCGGAGTCGCCGGCGCCGGCAACGACGGTGCAGACGCTCTCTGCAGCCAGGCCGGCCTCAACGCCCTGAACGACGCGCATCACTGACGGGGCACACGGCCCAGGTGGCCGTCCTGCAAGCCGGAACTCTATGACGCTGCCGGCCGCCCGGCAGGGTTCCGAGGTGTGGAGCGACCGGGGGCGGCGACCGCCCGGAAGGCGTCGGGCCGCCGCCCGCCCGGCTGTCGGGCGCGCCGCGGACGTCGGCTACGCGCCCTGCCAGTTGGGCGTGCGCTTGTCCAGGAACGCGCGGACGCCCTCCTGAAAGTCCTGACTCAGGTAGCAGGAGAGCACCAGCTCCTCGGCGTCCGGTATGGTGTGTATCCGCATCATGCGGCGCGTCGCCTCCTTGATCGCGCTGAGCGTCAGCGGCGCGAGCCCGGCGATGTGGTGGGCCAGCTCGCGGACGCGCGCCTCCAGCTTCTCGGTCGGGAGCACCTCGTCGACGAGGCCGGTCGCGAGCGCCTCGTCGGCCTTCATCAGCCGGGCGGTGAGAACCAGGTTACGGGCGCGGATCATCCCGATCGCGGCGACGAGCCGGGTCCAGTTGGTCGGCTGGGGGAAGTTGCCGAGCGTGCGGGCGACCGGCACGCCGTAGCGGGCGTGCTCGGCGGCGATCCGAATGTCGCAGGCGAGGGCCATGAACAAGCCGCCGCCGATGGCGTCGCCATTGACCAGTGCGATGGCCGGCTTCTTCATCTCGGCCAGCCGGCCGATCGAGCGGTCGAGCCGGGCCTCGTAGCCCAGGGCGTCCTCGCGAGTCTTGAACTCGAGGAACTGGCGGATGTCGGTGCCGCTGACGAACGCCCGGTCGCCGGCGCCGCGCAGCACCAGGACGCGGGTGGCCGGGTCCTCGTCGACGCGCTCGCAGGTCTCGCGGAGCGCCTCGTACATGCCCCAAGTCATCGCGTTGCGCGCCTCGGGGCGGTTGAAGGTCAGGATGGCGACGGGGCCATCCTGCTCGAAGAGCGTCTGGTTGTCCATCGGCGGCGGAGCAAGGCCCTTGCTCCTTGCTCCTTTCGCTAAATTGCTCCTGCCTCGCGGAGCTGCGCGATCTCGGCGTCGGTGTACTCCAGCTCGCGGAGGATCTCCTCGGTGTGCTCGCCGCGCTCGGGGGCCGCCGAGCGGATCGACGGCGGGGTCCGCTCGAGGTTGACGCCGTGGCCGGTCAGCTTGAGCGTCCCGAGCTTCGGGTGCTCGGCCGGACGCCAGGCCGGCAACGTCCGGACCTGCTCGTTCTCGAACGCCTGCTTGGTGTTCAGGATCGGGC
>JALYGH010000592.1 GCA_030777205.1 Chloroflexota bacterium | reverse complement strand
GCCACGCTCGTCGCGGTCCAGCTCGACCCACACTCGACGGGTGCCGGCATGCTTCCGGACGTTCGCCAGAGCCTCCTGGGCGACTCGGAAGAGGGCGATTTCGATCTCCTCCGGCAGGCGCTCGGCTCCGAGTCCCTCGCGGTACGTTACATTCCAACCGTCGTCGCTGAGCCGCTCGACGTACACCGCCAGCGCCTGGGCCAGCCCGTAGTCGTCGAGGAGCTGCGGGCGCAGGCCTGCGAGGACGCGGCGGATCTCGGCAACGACTTGCTGGGTGAGGCCCACGGCGACATGCAGGCTCGCCCGTGCTTCGTCGCTCTGCGGCGGGCACTGGAAGGCGAAGGCCTCGAGGTGCATCTGGGCGCTCGTGGCGAGCTGGGCGAGGCCGTCGTGGACTTCGAGCGCGAGCCAGCGCCGCTCTTCCTCCTGCGCCCGCATCAGCCGGCCGACCAGCTCGTGGAGCGTGCGTTCGCTCGCCTTAAGCTCGTTATACAGGCGGGCATTCTGGAGCGCGGTGGCGAGCTGGTGCGCCATGCTCCCGAGGATCGCCGCCGTTGCCTCCTCGGCCGGGCGCGGCGTGCCGAACGCCTCGATGTAGCCGACCACGTCGTCGCCCTGCTTGAGCGGCAAGCACCAGCCCTGGAGCCCGTTCGGGCAGTAGGCCTGAGGCGGGATCGCGTAACCCTGCGCGGCGCGGGCGTTCAGGGCGACCCGGCGAGCGTGGCGAGCCTCGGCGGAGCGCCGGGCGGCACGCCAGATCGCCTCGGGGCCGTTCCGCTTCCAGAGTCGGAAGCCGCCCCGGCGCATCGCTCGACTGATGGCGGCGGCGTCGAGGGAGGCCGCGCGCCGGGCGATCTCGAGCAGCCGGCCTCCCACACGGTCGATGTCGCGCGTCGCGGTGAGGACCTGGCCGACTTCGTGCAGCCCGAGCAGGGCGTCGAGGCTCCGCTGAAGCCGCTGGTGGAGGGCCCGCAGCCGCTCCGCCTCCTGCTGGCGCTCGGCGAGGAGCTGTTCGCGTTCCCGATCGGCCCGCTTACGCTCGGTGACCTCACGATAGAAGACCGAGATGCCGTCGTCCGACCGGCAGATGTTGAACTCCCACCACTGCCCGGCCGGTCCGAACGTTGCTTCGGCGTGTTGGGGTTCGCCGGTCCGCCGCGCCGCCCGCAGCGCAGCGCCGAAGGGCGACTCGTGCAGCCCCGGGAATACGGTCTCGATCCTGGCGCCGATGAGACGCTCGCGAGCATGATTCGGATCGTACGCCCGCATCATAGCGTCGGCCTGCTGATTGATGTACGTGAACCGCCACTCCGCGTCGAGCGCGTAGAAGCCCTCGCTGATGCTTTCGAGGATTCGGGCCACCCGCTCGTTGGAGCGGCGCGCCTCCTCCTCCGCCACGCGGCGGTCGGTCACGTCCATCGTCGTGCCCACCATCCGTACCGGCCGACCATCGGCGTCGCTGAAGACCGTGGCACGCCGGGCGAGCCAGCGGATCGTACCATCCGGCCAGACGACCCGGAACTCATGGTCGTGGGCCTGCGGCTCACCCGGACCGTCTTCGAGGCGAAACTGGATCCGCTCGCGATCGTCCGGGTGGATCAGCTCCAGGAACGCCCGGCGTGACCCCTCCATCGATCCGGGCGCCAGACCGAACAGCGCCTCGTGACCCGGCGACCGAGCGACGGCGTCAGTTCGGGTATCCCACTCGAACGTCGCCATCCGCGCCGCGGCCAGCGCCCGCTTCAGGCGCTCCTCGCTTCGGCGCAACCCCGCTTCGGCTGCCCGGGCGTGTCGGTAGAGGCGGGCGTTGTCGACGGCCAGCCCGATCCGCCGCCCTAGCTCCTCGACGAGCGCGAGTTCCCGGGGGGTGTACCGCCGGCCCGAATGCCCCGCCACCATCGTCAGGACGCCGAGTACGCGGTCGCGGGCCACGAGCGGCGCCAGGATGGCTGACCGGACGCCGAGCCGTCGCAGGAGCTCGTGCTGGCGGTCATCGGCCGCGTTCTCGGCGACGGCCTCGTCCGGAATATCCGCGTGCAGCTCGGCCCGTCCGCTGCGTAGCACGCGATCCACATGCGGATGCGGCGCATGGTGGACAAGATAGGAGCGCCGAACCTCGTCGGCGGCGTCCTGGAGCGAGCCGGTCGCGTGGATGAGCGCGACCCGCCGCGGGGGGCCTTCGTCGTCCCGAATGTCGATCGCGCACCAATCGGCCAGCTCGGGCACGAGGAACCGCGCGACGGCGGTCAGCGTCTCCTCGACGTCGAGCGAGGCTCCCAGTTGCTCACCGGCCCGGGCGAGCACCTGGAGCGGATCGACGTCGAAGCGACCTTGCGCGTCTTCCCTCGGCGGGCCTGTACTCTCCTGGAGCGGTATCTCGGCGGTCATGGTGCCTGTCGCGGCCCCTGGTGGGGCGGTGGCGGCCGCGCGCCTCTGCGGTCGCTCGATGCGACGTCGCAGACGATACTTCGCCCAATGGCCATTCGTCAATCCGGACCGGGCGGGCGACTCGCGCTGAGGTCGGCCTACCGGTGGTGGGCCGTTGCCCGCCGCCGGCGGACGAGCGCGTCGGCACCGGCCCGGCGGGCCAGATCCTCAGCCACCGCCTGGGCCCTGGCGAGCAGCGCCGCCTCGTCCACCTCCGTGAAGCGCCCGTCTTCGAGCACGACGCGGCCCGCCGCGACGGTCGTCACGACGTTCGCCTGGCCGCCCGAGTAGACGAGCGTCGAGATCGGGTCGTGCAGCGGCACCGACTTCGGGTGGCGCGGGTCGAACAGGAAGAAGTCGGCGCGCATCCCCGGCGCAATCCGGCCGAGATCGGCGCGCCCGAGCGCATCGGCCCCACCGGCGGTGGCCATGCTGAGGATCTCCCGGGCGGTGACCGTCGTCGGGTCCCGCTGCCCGGCCTTCTGGAGCAGCGCCCCGAACTTCAACGCCTCGATCATGTCTTGGCTATTGTTGCTCGCCGCGCCGTCGGTGGCCAGCGAGAGACGGACGCCGGCCTCGCGCAGGGCCGGGATCGGCGGGATGCCGCTGCCGAGGTACATGTTGCTGATCGGGTTGTACGAGACGGCGCCGCCGTGCTTGGCGAGCAGGCGCACGTCCTCCGCGTCGAGCCAGACGCAGTGGGCGTGCAGGACATCGGCCTTGAGGAACCCGATCGAGTCGAGGTACGGCAGCGAGCGCAGGTTGAAGCGACGCTGGCTCTCCTCGCTGTCGAAGGCGACCTCGTTCATGTGGATCGTGATCCGCAGCCCGGTCTCGTCGGCAAGGGCCCGGACCCGCTTCAGGCCCGCCTCGGTCATCCCCCAGACGGTGCTCGGCGCGAGCCAGACCCGATCCCGGCCATACCGGTCGGCCAGCTCGCGGACGTGGGCGAGCTGCTGGTCGAGCGTCAAGTCGTTCGGGTCGAGGACCGCGTCGTCCTTCAAGCGGTCGCGGAGCGCCCGCCCGAGGACCAGGTTGCCGCCGATCTCCTCGAAGGCGCGGAAGGCGGCGTCGTACGCCGACGTGGTCGGGATGTGGTGCATGAAGTCGAGCGTCGTCGTGCAGCCGCTGCGCGCGGCTTCGAGCGCGCCGAGCGCCGCCCCCAGGTAACACGTCTCGTCGTCGAGCAGGGGCATCGTCGGGACAAGCAGCCGCTCGATCCACTCGATCAGCGGCATGTCGTCGCCGAGCCCCTTGAGCATCGTCTGCCAGAGGTGGTTGTGGGTGTTGATCAGTCCCGGAAAGGCGTGGCAGGCCGGCGCGTCGATCCGCTTCGTCGCGGCGTAGCGGCCGGCGACGACTTCCGCCGGCCCGGTCGCCACGATCCGGTCGCCCCGGACGGCGATGCCACCCGGAGCGTGGATCGCGTCGGCTCGATCAAGCGTGACGACGCTCGCGGCCGTGACGAGCAGGTCGCAGGGCTCCGCGTTCATTCGTTCACCGTCGTGTGACGCGTGCCCCCACCCCCGAGATTGGGGGCGGGGCCTACGCGGTCGCCGCCAACGCCTTGTCGATGAAGCTCGTGTCGAAGGCCGCCTTGTAGTCGATGTCCTTCTTGATGACGTCGACCTGCCGCATCAGGTCGTACAGCTCCTTCCAGCGCTGGTCGGTCATCAGCCCAACCTTCTTCGGGTCATAGCCGTCCCGGCCGGTCAGGAACTGGTTCTTCTCGACGGCGAAGATATCCGGTGCGATCGAGAGATCGTAGTCCTTGTTGTACTCGGACTTGATGAACTCCAGCGTGGGCACCGGGTTGTTCATGTAGTCGCGCCAGCCGAGCAGGCTTGCGGAGACGTACGCCTGGACCAGCTCCGGCTGCTCCTTGAGCGTCCGCTCGTGCACGACCATCGCATTCTGGTACGGGTTGAAGCCCGAATCCGCGTTCACCAGGTACCCGACCTCTCGCCCCTGCTTCTTGAGGATGACCGGCTCGGAGCTGACGTAGCACTGGAACACGTTCTCCTCGTCCGCGAGGAACGTGGCGAGCTGCCCGTTGTACTGGAACTGCTGGACCCGGTCCAGGTTGTACTTCTTGGTCAGCACCTGCCAGTACGTCGCCGCGCCCGCGACGTAGACCTTGCGGCCGTTCAGGTCCGCGAAGTCCTTGACCGGGTGGCTCATGTGGTACATCAGCCCCTGCGGGTTCACCTGGAACGTGCCGAACACCATGACGACCGGCACGCCCTCCTCGCGGGCGAGCAGGACTGAATCGGCGCTGGTCATGCCGAAGGTGTGGCGGCCGGCCGCGACGAGCGGGATGGACGCGATCTGCGGCCCGCCCTGCTCGTTCGTCATCTTGACGTTTTGCGCCTCGTAGTGGCCGTTCTTCAGGGCGGCGAAGAAGCCGCCCTGCGAGGACTGGGCGAACCAGTTCATCACCTGGCTGGCCTCGGCCGGCGCCGATGGCTTCGGCAGCGAGGCGAGGGCGGCAGCCGAGGCGGGCGCGGCCTGGGCGGCCGGCGACGGCGATGCAGCGGGCGATGGCGACGCAGCCGGCGACGGTGACGCGGCCGGCGAAGCTACAGGG
>JALYGH010000591.1 GCA_030777205.1 Chloroflexota bacterium | reverse complement strand
CCGGTCGCCTCCGCCAACCTGGCGAACGATCCGGAGGCGGCGGCGGTCGTCTACGGCTCCGGCGCCCCGATCGTCCAGGTCGGGCTGGACGTCTGCTACCCATGCATCGTCACCGATGCGCACCTGGAGCGAATCCGCACGGCCAACACGCCGGCGACGCGGCTCCTGCTGACGGTGAGCGACTCGATCCGGCAGAACTACCGGCGCGCGTACCCGGACGAGGGCGGCGCCCGCTTCAACGACCTCCCCTGCATGGCGTACGTCGTCGACCCGTCGCTGTTTCGCGGCGAGCGCACCCGCGTCGAGATCGAGACGACCGGGACGTACACCTACGGGCAGACGGTCGCCGATTGGCGCGGCCAGTACGGCCGCGAGCCGAACGCCACCGTCCTGCTGGAGGTGGACCACGCCCGCCTGGTCGACCTGTTCGCCGCGCGCGTCGTCCGCGTCGGCACCTGACGGCCACGATATGTCAGTCCTGTAGCCAGACGGAGACGCTGCCGGCTCGGCAGCGGAATTCGCCCCACCCGTCGGCATTCGTCGTGATCGTATCGGGGATGTGCCCGGTTGCGTCGCGGAACCTCGCGCCGGCCCGGAACGTGTTCATCCACTTGGTCCCGTCCGAGCCGTTGGTCAGCACCACGGCCATGCCCGGGGTGGTCAAGGAAGCGGTCGATCAGGAAGCGGTGCGAGTAGAGCGTGACTTCGTTCCCCTTTTCCCAGTACCGCGGCTGGTCGTAGTAGTCGCCGTAGAACACGCACGGGTACCCGTCGCGCCGGAGCAGGATCAGGGCGTACGCCAGCGGCTTGAACCAGGGCTCGACCCACGACTCCAGCGACTGGCCGGGCTGGGAGTCGTGGTTGTCGACGAACGTGACGGCCTTCGCGGGCTGTTCCCGCACCAGCGTGCGGTCGAAGATCCGCCGCATATCGTACGTGTTGCCGGCGATGCTGGCGTTCCGGAAGTTGTAGTGCAACGGTACGTCGAACAGGGACAGCGTGCCGGCCGTCTGGGTGAGGTAGCGGTGGAGGTCGTCGACATGGGCCGACCAGTATTCGCCGACGCTGAATAACTCCCGCCCACCGAAGTGGGTCCGCAAATGGTTCAACCAGTCGCGGAAGTAGGAGGCCCGGATGTGCTTGACGGCGTCAAGGCGGAAGCCGTCGACGCCGGTGGTGTCCACGAACCAGCGGCCCCAGTAGCGGAGCTCGCCGTCGGCGACGGCGGTGTCGATGTCGCAGGCGAGCACGTAGTCGGCGTTACCATGCTCGTGGCTCACCTCGGTCTCGAACTGCTTTCCCTTGAGCCGGTACAGCTTGCGCGTCCCCTGCTCCGGATGATTGTGGTCGTAGCTGACCGAGTCGAAGTGCCACCACCGCCACTTGTAGCTCGAGTACCGTTCGCCGCGGCCCGGGAAGTCGAAGCCGCTCCAGATCTTGATCGTCTGCCAGTCACCGATAGTTCGGTTGCGATCGTCCCAGTCGACCTGCTGGGCCTGGACGTCCTCGGTGAAGTCGCCGCCGTCCTTGTGGTTGAACACCACGTCGGCGTACACCTGCAGGCCGTGAGTCCGGGCCGCCCTGATCGCCGCCAAGAGCTCGTCCTTCGTGCCGTACTTCGTCCGGGCCGACCCCTGCTGGTCGAACTCGCCCAGATCGAAGAGGTCGTAGGCGCTGTAGCCGACATCGTAGCCGCCGCCCCGCCCCTTGCCGGCCGGGGGAGCCAGACGGCGGTGAAGCCGCGCGCCGCCAGGTCTTCGGCCCTCCCCGCGAGCTCGTGCCAGAGCGACCCGTCGGACGGGCAGTACCACAGGAAGTACTGCATGATGACCCCGTTCTCGACCGACATCCTGTCCCTCCTCGTAGAACGCGGGATAGCCGCTGGCCGTCATCGGATCGCGCCGCCGAGCATTGGCCGGCCTGCGCGCGTCACCCGCCGGTCGAGCCACGCCAAGTATCGCGCCGGCCGAGCGGCGGTCCATCCGTAGAACCGTGTAGCGTACTGAGTATCCCCGCCGAATGTAGGGCGCGCTTCGCCGGTGCCGCGCCGCGCTAGACTGATCGTAAGCTGACCGTCGGTCACCGAATCGGAGGCGGAGGCGATGCCGACACGCAAGCCGAAGAAGCCCACCTCGCGAGCCCCGAAGGCTCCCGGCCGCCGGGCGGCCGAGCCGCCGGTCGCGCTGCCGGACCGGCGGCTGATGGAGCGCCACCTGGCGAGCATGACCCGGCTCCTCGAAGAGCAGGAGTTCGAGACGATCGAGGAGGCGAACGCGTACCTCGAGAATCTCCTCCAACAAGGCGGCGGCAAGTTGCCCGACGTGGCGCCGTCGACGCCGCTCGAAGAGGCGCAGGATCTGGTCTACCAGGCGCTGGAGAAGAGCGGCCGGAAACGGCTCGAGCTGGCGCGCAAGGCGCTGACGATCTCGCCGGACTGCGCCGACGCCTACGTCATCCTGGCCGAGGGGACCAAGGACCCGCACGAAGCGCGGCGCCTGTACGAGCAGGGCGTGGCGGCCGGCGAGCGGGCCCTCGGACCGGAGTTCTTCGCCCACGAGGCCGGCAATTTCTGGGGGATCTTCGAGACGCGGCCGTACATGCGGGCGCGGCTCGGCCTGGCCAAGGTGCTCTGGCATCTCGGCGAGCGCCGGGCGGCGATCGAGCACCTACAGGAGATGCTGCGACTCAACCCGAACGACAACCAGGGCGTGCGCCAGTTCCTGATGCACTGGCTGCTCGCGGTCGGCGACCTCGCGGCGCTGGATCGGCTCCTCAAGCAGTACCCGGAGGAGGGGTTCGCGGCGTACGAGTACACGCGGGCGCTGATGCTGTTCCGCCGCTACGGGGCCGGGAAGCGGTCCGACAAGGCGCTGGTGCAGGCGATCACGGCCAACCCCTTCGTGCCGATGTACCTGCTCGGCCTCAAGCCGCTGCCGCGACGGCTCCCCGAGTATGTGGGCATCGGCGACGAGAACGAGGCCGTCGCGTACCTCGCCGAGGCGGCCCAGAACTGGCTCGATACGCCGGGCGCCCTGGAGTGGCTCGCGGACGTGCTCGTGCGACACGCGCCGACGCCCCCGGAC
>JALYGH010000590.1 GCA_030777205.1 Chloroflexota bacterium | reverse complement strand
GATGAAGGAGCGCTGGGAGAACGAGGTCCGCCCGGCCCTGATGAACGAGTTCGGGTACAAGAACGCGCTCCAGGCGCCGCGCCTTGAGAAGATCGTCGTCAACATCGGCATCGGCGAGGCGATCTCGAACAATCGGGCGCTCGACGCCGCGACCGGCGACCTGCAGGCGATCACCGGCCAGAAGCCGATCGTCAAGCGGGCCAAGAAGTCGATCGCCCAGTTCCGCCTCCGCGAGGGCATGCCGGTCGGCCTGATGGTCACCCTGCGCGGCGTGCGGATGTACGAGTTCTTCGACCGGCTGGTCAACGCGGCGCTCCCGCGCACCCGCGACTTCCAGGGCGTGCCGACGAAGTCGTTCGACGGGCGCGGCAACTACTCGCTCGGCCTTCGGGAGCAGCTCATCTTCCCGGAGATCGACTACGACCGGATCGACAAAGTCCGCGGCATGGAGATCACGATGGTGACCTCCGCCCGGACCGACCAGGAGGGGCGCCGGCTCCTCGAGCTCATGGGCGTGCCGTTCGCGCGCGGCTAGCCGCCCGATCGACACGACTACCTTGACCGATTTTCTGGGCGCGCGAGCGCCCACCAGCGCCAACCGCCCGACTGGTTCGGGCAGGGGGAGATCCAGTGGCCAAAGTCTCGATGATCGTCAAGTCGCGGCGCCCGAGCGCGTTCGCGACCGAGCACCCGGTCCGCCAGCGCAATCGCTGCCAGCGCTGCGGCCGCCCGCGCGCCTTCATGCGCAAGTTCGGGCTCTGCCGCATCTGCTTCCGCCGGCTCGCCCTCGAGGGGCAGATCCCCGGCATCACCAAGTCGAGCTGGTAGCGCGCCCGCGCCCCCGCCGCCGCGGGCATCACGTCCGTGGCGCTGCGTGTGGGCGCTGACGCCGGAACCTGGGAGTGCTGCATCATGACGATGACCGATCCGATCGCGGACATGCTGACCCGGATTCGCAACGGGATCCAGGCTCGGCACCCGTCCGTCGAAATGCCCTCGTCGACCGTGAAGGTGGCGATCGCGGAGGTGCTCCGCGACGAGGGGTACATCAAGGGCTTCGCCGTCAGTGGCGAGGGCCCGAAGAAGACGTTGAAGGTCGACCTGAAGTACGCCGGCAAGAACGAGCCGATCGTCACCGGCATCAAGCGCATCAGCAAGCCGGGCCTGCGGGTGTACGCCGGGGCGAACGAGATCCCGCGCGTCTACGGCGGGCTCGGGGTGGCGATCCTTTCGACGTCGCGCGGCGTGATGAGCGGGGCGCGGGCGCGTCGCGAGCGCGTCGGCGGCGAAGTGCTCTGTCACGTCTGGTAACGCGAGCTGGTATCTGATCGAGTAAGGCGAGGTCGAACGAGATGTCGAGAATCGGACGCATGCCGATCAAGCTGCCGGCGAACGTCAAGGTCCAGGTCGACGAGAACAACCACGTCGTCGTCGAGGCCGGCAACAGGCGGCTGGAGCGGGACCTGCCGGCCGGGATGCGCCTCGTCCAGGAGGACGGGGAGCTGCGCGTCGAGCGCCCGGACGACTCCCGCCAGAACAGGGCGCTGCACGGGCTGACCCGGACGCTGGTCGCCAACATGGTGACCGGCGTGACGGAGGGCTTCACGCGACGGCTGGAGATCAATGGCGTCGGGTACCGCGCGATGAAGGCCGGGGACATGATCATGTTCCAGGTCGGCTTCTCGCACCCGGTCGCCTTCGAGCCGCCGCCGGGCGTCACGCTGGCGGTCGAGGGAACCAACCGGGTCGTGGTGACCGGTGCGGACAAGGAGCTGGTCGGCGAGGCCGCCGCCCGGATCCGCCGAATTCGCCCGCCGGAGCCGTACAAGGGCAAGGGCATCAAGTACGCGGAAGAAGTCATCCGCCGTAAGGCCGGCAAGGCCGGCGGCAAGGGCAAGAAGTAGGAGTAGCCGTGTTCAAGCGACCAGACACGCGCGGCGCGCGCATCAAGCGCCACCGTCGCATCCGCCGCACGCTGAGCGGCACGGCGCAGCGGCCCCGCCTGGCGGTCTTCCGCAGCCTCGCCCACATCTACGGCCAGATCATCGACGATACGTCCGGCCGGACCCTCGTCCACGTCACGGATATCCAGCCGGCGCTGCGCGAGGTGCGGGGGACGAAGACCGAGCGGGCGAAGCAGGTCGGCCAGGCGTTGGCCGCCCGCGCCAAGGAGAAGGGCATCCGGGCCGTCGTCTTCGACCGGGGCGGGTTCCTGTACCACGGGCGCGTCAAGGCGCTCGCCGATGGCGCCCGCGAGGGCGGGCTGGAGTTCTAGGCGCCCCGCACGCGCCCGTTAGCAGCAGGAGAGATCTATGCCAAGGATTGACCCCACCGGTCTGAATCTCGAGGAGCGGGTGGTCAAGATCAACCGCGTGGCGAAAGTCGTCAAGGGCGGCCGGCGCTTCAGCTTCAGCGCGCTGGTCGTGGTCGGCGACGGCAACGGGACCGTGGGCGTCGGCCTGGGCAAGGCCAACGAGGTTCCGGACGCGATCCGCAAGGGCGCCGAGATCGCCCGCAAGCATCTCATCCGCGTCCCGCTCGACGGCCAGACGATCCCCCACCCGATCATCCAGGACTTCGGCGCGGCCCGCGTTATGATGAAGCCGGCCGCGCCCGGGACCGGCGTGATCGCCGGCGGCTCGGTCCGCCCAGTCGTCGAGCTGGCCGGCATCCGCGACATCCTGACCAAGTCGCTCGGCAGCCGCAACCCGATCAACCTCGTCCAAGCGTCGCTCGAGGCGCTGAAGAACTTGCGCGAGCCGGAAGAGGTGGCGGCGCGGCGCGGCAAGGACGTCGGCGAGCTGCTGCCGTACAAGCGGAGGAACGGCGATGCCGGTGCAGCCTAGGGCGGGCATCTACGCGCCCGCGCGGCCGGCCGGCGCGCCGGGCAAGCTGCGGATCACGCTCGTCAAGAGCCCGATCGGGCAGATCGAGAACCAGAAGCTGACCGTCAAGGCGCTTGGCCTGCGCCGGATGCACCAGACGGTGATCCGGCCGGACACGCCGTCGGTGCGCGGCATGGTGTACACCGTGCGGCACCTCGTCCGCGTCGAGGCGGCGGTCGACGACGCCGCCCTCGGCGTGGTGAAGCCGACCGCGGCGGGCCGCGGGTCGGGTGCGACGGTGATCCGGCCGGCTGGCCGGGACTCGGTGGGCCAGGGCTCGGCGGACCGGGACTCGATGGGTCAGAGCTCGGCGGGCCGGGAAGCCGTGGACCAGATGGCCGTGGGCGCTGCCCCGGGAGGGATCGATGCGACTGCATGAGCTGGCGCCCCCGAAGGGCGCCCACAAGAAGCGCCGGCGGATCGGCCGCGGCCTCGGCTCGGGGCGCGGCACGACGGCCGGCAAGGGTACGAAGGGCCAGAAGGCCCGCGCCGGTGGCGGTGTCCCGCCCTACTTCGAGGGCGGCCAGCTGCCGCTGGTGCGGCGGCTGCCGTACCGCCGTGGCTTCACGAACACCAACCGCGTGGAGTACCGCGCCGTCAACCTGAGCGACCTGCGCACGTTCGAGGCGAACTCGGCCGTCGACGTGGCGGCGCTCGTCGCGGCCGGGCTGCTCAAGAACGATCGCGAGCACGTCAAGGTGCTCGGGAACGGCGAGATCGACCGACCGCTCCGGGTCACCGCGCACCGCTTTTCGGCCAGCGCTCGACAGAAGATCGAGGCGGCCGGTGGGAGCTGCAATGCCCTCGAACACGATTCAGGCGCTGCTTAACGCCTTCAAGATCCCGGACCTCCGCCGGAAGCTCCTGTACACGCTGGGGATTCTGGTGGTCTTCCGGTTCATCGCGCACGTCCCGGTGCCCGGGGTAAACCTCGCGGCGCTCGAGAACCTGTTCGAGCAGAACCAGTTCATCGGGTTCCTGAACCTGTTCTCGGGCGGCGCGCTCGCGAGCTTCTCGATCGCGGCGATGGGCGTCTACCCGTACATCACCGCGTCGATCATCATGCAGCTCCTCGTGCCGGTCATCCCGCGCCTCCAGGAGATCTCCAAGGAGGGCGAGTCGGGCCGGAACCGGATCAACCAGCTCACCAACTTCCTGACCGTGCCGTTGGCGCTCGCCCAGGCGTACGGCACGCCGCAGCTCCTGAACGCGGCGGCGAGCGAGCCGATCATCGCGAACTTCGGCTTCTCGATCGACCCGCTCGGGACGGTGGCCATCCTGTTGACGATGACCGCCGGGACGATGCTGCTCATCTGGCTCGGCGAGCTGATCACCCAGTATGGGATCGGCAACGGCATCTCGATGATCATCTTCGGCGGCATCGTGGCCAGCCTGCCGTCCCAGATCGGGCAGGCGGTCGTCGCCGGCACGAGCTTCGCGTCGATCCTGATCTTCCTGGTCCTGGCGATCGTCACCGTGGCGTCGATCGTCCTGATCTACGAGGGTCAGCGGCGCATCCCGGTCCAGGTAGCGCGGCGTATCCGCGGCTCGCGGATGGTCGGCGGCCAGACGACCCACATCCCGCTCAAGGTCAACTCGGCGGGGATGATCCCGCTGATCTTCGCCTCCTCGATCCTCATCTTCCCCGGCACGCTGGCCGGCTACTTCCTCGGGGTCGAGAACGAGTGGGGGCGCTGGTTCGCCGAGCAGGTCTACAACTTCTTCAATCTCCAGTACTCCTGGGGGTACTGGATCCTCTATTTCTGGCTGGTGGTCGCGTTCACGTTCTTCTACACGCTGGTCATCTTCCAGCAGCAGAACATCGCCGAGAACCTCCAGAAGCAGGGCGGGTTCATCCCGGGCATCCGCCCCGGCCCGCGGACGTCGGAGTACCTCTATCGCGTCTTGATGCGGATTACCCTGATCGGGGCGCTGTTCCTGGGGTTCATCGCGGTCCTGCCGTTCCTGGTCCGCACCGTCACCGGCGTCCAGACGCTCTCGCTCGAGGCGACGGCGCTGCTGATCGTCGTCGGCGTCGGCCTCGACACGATGCGGCAGCTTGAATCGCAGCTCCTGATGCGGCACTATCGCGGGTTCATCAAGTGACGTGCGACGAGGCACGTCGATGGGAGGGGGCGGCATGGATGCCGTGCCGACGGTGGCGTCGCCGATGACGCTTGGCTCACTGTCGACGGGCGGGGACGTGGTAGTGGATCGAGGCGGATCGGTGAACGTGGTGCTGATGGGTCCCCCGGGGGCCGGCAAGGGGACGCAGGCGGGCACCGTGGCCGACCTCGTGGGGATCACGCACGTGGCGAGTGGCGACCTGTTCCGGGAGGCCGTGAAGAACGGCACCGAGTTCGGGCGCCTCGCGCAGTCCTATATGGACCGCGGCGAGCTCGTGCCCGACGACCTGACCGTCGGCATGGTGATGGCGCGGCTGCAGGAGCCGGACTGCCGGCACGGCTTCGTCCTGGACGGGTTCCCGCGCACGGTGAATCAGGCGCGGGCGCTGGACGAGAAGCTCGACCGCGAGGGGCGGCGGCTCGACCAGGTGATCAACCTGGTCGTGCCGGAGGACGTCCTGCTGGCGCGGCTCTCCGGACGCTGGCTGTGCTCGTCGTGCCACACGAGCTACCACACGCTGTTCAGTCCGCCGGCCCAGCCCGGTATCTGCGATCGCTGCGGCGGCCGGCTCTATCAGCGCGTCGACGACAAGGAAGAGACCGCAAGGCACCGGCTGGCCGTCTATTTCGACGAGACGGCACCGGTGCTCGAGTACTACCGGCAGGTGGGGATTCTCGGCGAGGTGCGCGGCGACCGGCCGGTCGCCGAGGTCACGGACGCGCTCTGCCACAAGATTACTGGATCGGGCAACGGTTTGTGATATACTCAGGGTTTGGGTCACCGGCCCGCGATACCGTCGTGCGCTCGAGGCGGGCATGCCTGGCGAGGATGACGTCGACGGGACGGTGATCGAGGCGCTCCCGAACGCGCTGTTCAAGATCGAGCTGGGTGACGGGAGCGTGGTGGTTGCGCACGTGTCGGCGGGCCTTCGGCTGGGCGTCGGCAGGATCCTCCCGGGCGATCGGGTCCGGGTGACGTTGTCGCGGTTCGACCGCTCGCGCGGGCGGATCACGCGTCGGTCGCGGTGACCACGACTGGGGGAGACGCACGACGCGAACGCTGGCGGCGGGGGCGCGGACGGGTGGACGACGGTCGAAGAGCTGAGGGTCGACGGACATGAAGGTACGTGCATCAATCAAGCCCCGCTGCGAGCGGTGCAAGATCATCCGCCGCAAGGGCGTGGTCCTGATCATCTGCAACAACCCGAAGCACAAGCAGAAGCAAGGCTAGGGACGGAGGGAACGAGTGGCTCGCATCGCCGGTGTGGACATCCCGCGCGACCGACGCATCGAAGCATCGCTGCCGGTGATCTACGGCATCGGGCCGACGACGGCCCGCCAGATCCTGGAGCGGACGCGGATCAATCCGGATACGCGCGTGCGCGACCTGACCGAGGACGAAGTCAATCGCCTGCGCGAGATCATCGATCGTGAGTTCACGGTCGAGGGCGACCTGCGCCGCGAAGTGAACCTGAACATCAAGCGGCTGATGGAGATCGGCTGCTACCGGGGGCTCCGCCACCGCCGCGGCCTGCCGGTGCGCGGGCAGCGGACCCGCACGAACGCGCGCATGCGGAAGGGCCCGCGCCGCACGGTCGCCGGCCGCAAGAAGGCCGCGGCGAAGAAGTAGACCGAGCGGGCAAGAGGCCCCGGGGCACCGCGCCGGGGGGCAGCAGGGAGGAATTGAGTGGCGGAGCGGAGGCGTGGTCCGGCCCGGGGTCGGCGGCGCGAGCGCAAGAACGTTCCCGTGGGGAACGCGTACGTCCAGTCGAGCTTCAATAACACGCTGGTCACCATCACGGACCCGCAGGGCAACGTCCTCTGCTGGTCCAGCTCGGGGGCGGCCGGCTTCAAGGGCTCGCGCAAGAGCACGCCGTACGCGGCCGGCCTGGCCGCCGACTCCGCCGCGCGCAAGGCGATGGAGCAGGGGATGCGCCAGGTCGAGGTGTACGTCAAGGGGCCCGGGTCCGGCCGCGAGGCCGCGATCCGCTCGCTCCAGGCGGCCGGCCTGCAGATCACGTCGATCGTCGACGTGACGCCGATCCCGCACAATGGCTGCCGTCCCCCGAAGAAGCGACGAGTGTAGACGGAGTAGAGGGAATCGATGGCACGGTATACCGGCCCGGTCTGTCGGATCTGCCGCCGGCACGGGCTCAAGCTATTCTTGAAAGGTGAGCGCTGCTTCGGGCCGAAGTGTGCCATCGAGCGGCGGAACTACCCGCCGGGGGACCACGGTCAGCGGCGGCGGAAGCTCTCCGAGTACGCGAATCAGCTCAAGGAGAAGCAGAAGGCACGCTACGTCTA
>JALYGH010000589.1 GCA_030777205.1 Chloroflexota bacterium | reverse complement strand
GGCGTGCCTGCGCCGGCGGCCCCGCGTGATCCCGCCAGCCTACCCCAGCCCTCAGGTTTACGAAAGTAGGCCAGACCCATTGCCAACTTCTCGGTCGATTCGGCGTGCACGGGGCGAACCATACAGGCATCTTTCAGGAAGGCGGGATCTGCGCCGTACAGGTTCCAGTGCCCGCGCATCTCCGGCCCCTCGAAGACAATGGGCGCCTGCTCCGGAATCTCGAGGATCGCAACGTACTGCCAGCGTTCGAAGTTTCGCGCTTCGGCGAGCTCGCGAGCTGCTCGATACAGCGGATTTCACCAGTGTTGATCGGTCGCCAGGACACGCCGGCCTGCTGAGCCAGAGGCCGCGACTCGGAGGTCCGCCCCACGCACCCGCTCGACCGGACGATCAAGGATCAGGAAATCCGCTGTAAGTATCGTAGCCAGACAAGCCGGTCCAGCGCCTCAAGAACTCAGCGTCGGCGCGCTTCGACCGAGGAGGCATCTTCCCCAATGAGTCGTACGACATGAAGTCGTCGAGGGTCGGTGGATCGGCCTTGACGAGACGGTAGACCCTCTGACGTGGTGGCCCCGGCGCGGTGCCTTCCGTACGGCGCTACTGTACGGATGGGACTCGGAATACGCCAGGAGGTCGGCATGACGATAACTCGCCGGCTGATCAAAGAGGTGATAGCCGGCCCATGCCGTCGTCCCCCTACGTCAGGCGGTCGCCGCCGTCCGGGTCGAAGAGGTGGAGGCGGGCGAGGTCGAAGCGCAGGGCGACACGGTCGCCGATCTTGACGGGCAGCCCGGCCGGGGCGATGGCCTGGAGCGAGCGCTCGCCGAGGCGCACGTCGACGACCTGCTCGCGGCCCATCGGCTCGACCACGTACACCTCACCCGTGGCGTGGGCACCAGCAGCCGTGGCCTCGCGACTACCGACGTCGGATACTCTGGCGCTCCTGTCGGCACCGGACGCGACGGCCGAGCCGTTCGTCGGGCTGACCTCGACGTGTTCCGGCCGGACCCCGAGCGTGACCGGATGCGCGGCGCCGTTGCCCGGCAGCCGGGCGGCGAGGGCGGGTGCGATCGGGAGCGTGGCGCCGTCCGCCCGGGCGACGAGTGAGCCCTCCTGGCGAGCCAGCTCGGCGGGCAGGAAGTTCATCGGCGGGTTGCCGATGAACTCGGCGACGAACAGGTTTGCTGGACGCTCGTACAACTCCTCCGGCGTGCCCCACGCCATCAGCCGCCCGTTCGCCATCAGGGCTACCCGATCGGCCATCGACAGCGCCTCGAGCTGGTCGTGGGTGACGAAGATCGAGGTGATGCCGAGGTCCTTCTGGAGGCGCTTGATTTCGCCGCGCATCGCGTGGCGCAGGCGCGCGTCGAGGTTCGACAGCGGCTCGTCGAGCAGGAGGATGTCCGGCTCCTTGACCAGCGCCCGGGCGAGCGCCACCCGTTGCTGCTGGCCGCCGGAGAGCTGGGAGGGCCGGCGGGCGAGCAGCTCGCCGACCTGGACCTGCTCGGCCGCCGCCCGCACGCGGCGGGCGCGCTCCTGCTTCGGGATGCCCCTGCGCAGCTCGAGCGGGAACCCGATGTTCTCCTCGACCGTCATGTGGGGGTAGAGGGCGTAGTTCTGGAACACCATCCCGATGCCGCGGTCGCGCGGGAGGAGGTGGTCGACGCGGCGGTCGCCGAAATAGATCGCGCCGGCCGTCGGGCGGTAGATGCCGGCGACCATCAGCAGGGTCGTCGTCTTGCCGCAGCCGGACGGCCCGAGCAGGGCGACGAACTCGCCGCTCTTGATGTGCAGGTCGAGCGCGTCAACGGCCGTGACGGCCCCGAACCGCCGGGTCAGCCCATCGAGGCGAACGTCCATCACTGACCCCCCGTGACTGCTCTCATCCCTTGACGCCGCCGCCGTAGATCTTCATCAGGTGTTCCTGGGCGAACAGGAACAGGACCAACACGGGCGCGACGTAGTAGAGGCCGACCGCCGTCAGCAGCCCGTAGTCGACGAAGCGCCCCTCGCCGAGCAACGCCCGCACGAGCTGACTGAGCGTCGCCTGGGTGCCGCTCGGCATGAAGATGAACGGCAGCAGGAACTCGTTCCAGCCGGTCACGAATGCCAGCAGCCCGAGCGCGAGCAGGCCCGGCCGCACCAGCGGCATGACGACCCGCCACCAGGTGGTGATCCGCCCGGCGCCGTC
>JALYGH010000588.1 GCA_030777205.1 Chloroflexota bacterium | reverse complement strand
GGGAGAGGCAGCCCGGCGGCGTCCTTCGGGATGTCCTTGAGCGCGCGATACGCGGCCCGCGGCGAGTGGTCCGGATTCAAGATCGCATACCAGGGCATGCCGTCATGGGGCGACTGGTGGTACGGGGAGGTGCTGGCGTCGAGGTTCGACAGCAGCATGCCGGTCATCCACGGCCAGTTGCCGCGGGCGTAGCGGAAGGCGCGGACGAGGTACTCGGCCTGCCGGTCGGCCGACACCTTCATCCAGTCGTACTGGCCCATGCCGCGGCCCGGATCCAGCAGCCAGCCGAACTCCGTCGCCCAGATCGGCGTCGCCGCGTCGCCCTGCTCGACCATGATCTCGCGGTACAGCTCGGCTCGTCGGAAGCAGACGCCGCACTCGCGGGGGTCGCGCTCCGGCTCGAAGCTGCCGCCGTAGTTGTGGACGGCCAGCGCGTCCATCGCGCCACCTGCCCCGGCCGCGTACATGCCGCGGATGAAGTCGAGGTCGTCGATCGTTCCGCCCAGCCCGCCGGTCGCCTGCGACAGGCCGCCGCCGATTACGACGGCGCCCCGGTCGGCCCGCTTGACGCCGCGAGAGGCCGCCTTGAGGAAGGCGGTGTAGGCGGCCGGATCCGGCGGGCCGCCCCACTCCTGGGGCAGGTTCGGCTCGTTCAGGACCTCGTAGCCGATGATGACGCCTTTGCCGTGGTCCGCCATCGCCTCGTAGAAGCGGGTAACTGCATCGAGGTCGGCGTCCGCCGGCGAGCCGCCGGCCCAACCCGGTACACCGTCGACGCGGACGATCAGCCGCATGTCCCCGCCGCGGGCCGCCTTGATGACGTTGTCGAGGTCATTCTGGGCCGTTTCCTCCCACCGGTAACGGCCGCGCCTCGGCTCGACGCTCGGCCAGCGGATGATCATCTTGGCGTGGGTGAAGCCGGCCTGACGGGCCAGCCGCATGCTGCGCGGGTTCGTCGTATCGACGATCACCCCGTAGGTGAAGTCACCGGCCGCCCGGACGATCGGCGCCTGCACGGGCGAATACGGGCCGACAGCCGAGGCGGCCCAGGCTGCGAGTATGGCGAGCGCGACGATCCAGGGGCGCACGAAGGTCTCTCCAGGCATGAAGTGGCGATTGGCGGGTGATGGCAGCGCGGCGCCCTCCGCACCGGTGGAGGTGTCCCCGCGCGCACCGCGCTGCAGGCGGCGACCGAGGATTCAGCTCGCCGCAGTCCAGGGGGCGACCATTCTAACCGGAGCGCCCAAGATCCTGCACGGGGAAGATCAGCCGCACCATGCGACGTGCAAGGGCGACGGTCTGGCGAGGCCGCGCACCGGACACCGCGTCTGGCTGCTCGCGGGCACGGCTCGCCCCTCCCGCCCGGTTATCCGCCAGCGGCGTGGTGAGCGCGCAGCCGGCTGATCGGGCGCCGGCTCGCACGCCCCGGTCAGCGGGCGGTGTAGCCGCCGTCGACGACGAGCGTGGCCCCGGTCATGTAGCGCGACTCGTCGGATGCCAGGAAGATGGCCGCCCCGACCTGGTCGTCCGGCTCCCCGAGCCGCCCGAGCGGGATGCGCGCCAGCGCCCACTCGCGCCAGGCGTGATCGGTCGCCAGTCGCTCGCGGGTGAGCCCGGTGACGGTCACGCCGGGCGCCAGGGCGTTCACCCGGATGTTGTGCGGCGCGAGGTCGACCGCCATCGCCCGCGTGAGCATCCGCGAGCCGCCCTTCGAGGCCAGGTAGTGGCTCGAATTGGGGTTGGCCGCGCCCTCGGCGAGCTGGGACGACGTGTTGATGATGCTCCCGCCGCCATCGGCGGCCATCTGCCGCGCGACGACCTGGCCGCACAGGAACTGGCCGCGCAGGTTCACGTCCAGGACGCGGTCCCACTCCTCGTCGGTCATGTCCAGGAAGTGCGCCCGCCCGGAGACGCCGGCGTTGTTGGCCAGGATGTCGATCCGGCCGAACTCGGCCAGCGCCGCCGCGAGCAGTGCCTCGTTCGAGGCGCGGACGGCGACGTCGACACCGACGGCGATGGCGCGCCCGCCGGCCGCGACGATCTCGGCGGCCGTCCGGTCAGCCGCGTCACGGTCCAGGTCGGCCGCTACGACGCCGGCGCCCTCGCGCGCGAAGCCCAGCGCGATCGCCCGCCCGATCCCCGAGCCGGCCCCGGTCACGATCGCGTTCTTCCCTTCCAGCCGCATGCTTCACCTCGCAGCAGGTTGCCGCGCCTGCGGAATCGGACTCACGTCATCCACGGCGGCAGCACGCCGTCCAGCGGGAAGTCGAGCGGGCACTCGATCACCGTCGGACCCTCCTGGACGATGGCGTCCGCCAGCGCCGCGCCCAGCTCGCTACTGGCGCGAAGCTTCACGCCGCGCGCGCCGAACGACTCGGCGAACCGCGCGAAGTCCGGGTTGCGTAGCTCGATCCCGATCCGGCGCCCCCGCAAGTGGCGGTCCTGGAACAGCCTGAGCGTGCCGTAGGCGTTGTCGTTGAAGACGATCGCGACGACCTTCACGCGCTGCTGGACGGCCGTCGACAACTCCTGGGCGGTGTAGAGAAACCCGCCGTCGCCGCAGAGTGCCACGGACGGACGGTCCGGTCGACCGATCTGGGCGCCGATCGCGGCCGGCAGCGCGTAGCCGAGCGTCCCGTACATGCCCGGATGGAAGAACGTCCGCGGCTCGTAGACGTCAAATGCCGGCGGCGCCCAGTACCCGGGCAGGCAGAGGTCGTCGGCGACGATCGCGTCGCGCGGGATCGCCGCCCGGACCTGGTCGAGCAGTCCGACGACCGGGCCGGCCCGCACCTCGATCGCCCGGCGCTTCCTGGCGCGCACGGCGGCCGCGTCGCACCAGGGCCGGATCGCGCCGGCGCCATTCGCCTCCCCGAGCGCGTCGAGCAGCCGCTCGAGCACCAAGCGCGCGTCACCGACGATCCCGACCGTCGCCGGACGGTGGCGATTGATGACGGTCGGATCGAGGTCGACGTGGATCAGCGGGTCCGGAAGCTGCTTCCCGCGGTTGTAGTCGGACACGTACTCGAAGCTCGCGCCGACGACCAGCGTGGCATCGGCCTCCGCGAACAGGTCGGCGAAGAGATCGAGCCGCCCCCAGCCGTCGCCCAGGGCGAATGGGTCGTCGTCCGGAACGATGCCCTTGCCGTGGACGGTCGTCACGACCGGCGCCCCCAGCCGCTCGGCGACGGCCTTGACGGCACGTCCGGCCTGGGCCGCGATCGCGCCGCCGCCGGCGAGGATCAGCGGGCGCCGGGCGACCGACAGCAGCCGCGCCGCGTGGCCGATCGCCTCCGGGCTGCCGGTCGGGCGCATGAAGTCCTCGACCGGCGCCAGCAGCTCGACGTCCTGGGCTTCGGCCGCGACGTCGAGCGGCAGCTCCAGGAACGTCGGCTGGGGGCGGCGGGTGCGCATGAGCCGCGCGGCCGCGCGCACCTTCGCCGGCGCCTCGGCGGCGCCCGTGATGCGGTCCGCGCCGGCCGTGACCGAGCGCACCACGCCGAGCGAATCGTGCAGCTCGTGGAACTCCTCAAGCCGTCGGTCGAGCAAGCGAGTCGGGTTCTGGCCGGCGATGGCGAGGATCGGCGTCGAGTCGAGGTACGCCTGGCCGAGCGCGGTCATCAGGTTGGTGACGCCCGGGCCCGGTACGACGACGCACGCGGCCGGGCGGCCGGTCGCGCGGGCGTAGCCGTCGGCCATGAAGCCGGCGCCCTGCTCGTGGCGCACCGTCACCACCTGGATGTCGGGCACGTCCAGCAGCCCGTCGAAGATGTGGACATTGTGCGTCCCGACGATGCCGAAGACCGTGTCGATGCCCTCGGCGCGCAATGCCCGGGCAACCGCCTGGCCGCCGCTCAGACGGACCATCTCGCCACCTCCCGCGCGCTCAGCGTTGGCACGCGCGTTCGGCCGAGTCTAGCACGTCGGGGACGCCCACTTCTCCACCCAACGGCCGGCTGCCCCCTCGCTGGCCGGTGGGTGACGCGACGCGCTAGGATCGGGCAGACGCCGCCGAAGGGATGTCCCGTCCGATTCCGCCGAATGGGTGATCCTTTCTGGCGCGGCCACCGAAGGGGATGGCGGCAGAGCATGAAGGCAGAGATCATCGCGGTCGGCACCGAGCTGCTGCTCGGCGAGATCCTGGACACCAACTCGCAGTACCTGGCCCAGCAGCTCACCGGGCTCGGCATCGACCTGTACTACATCTCGCACATCGGCGATAACCTCGGCCGGCTGACCGAGCAGGTGCGCCGGGCGATGGAGCGCTCCGACCTGATCATCATGACCGGCGGGCTCGGCCCGACTGAGGACGACCTGACCCGCGAGGCGGTCGCGGCGGCGCTCGGCGAGACGATGGAGGTCAAGCCGGAGCTCGAGCAGGTGCTCCGCAACTGGTACGCCCGCCGCAACCGGCCGATGCCCACGATGAACATCAAGCAGGCGACGCTGATCCCGTCGGCGCAGGCGATCGACAACCCGATCGGGACGGCACCGGGCTGGTGGGTCGAGCACCACGACGTCAAGATCGCCTGCATGCCGGGCGTCCCCCACGAGATGAAGAAGATGTGGGAGGAGCAGGTCGCGCCGCGCCTTGGGATGGGGAGCGGTGGCGTCCTGGTCACTCGCACGCTGAAGACCGTCGGCATCGGCGAGTCGAACGCCGCCGAGCTGGTCCAGGAGCTGATCAATTCTCCCAACCCGACGCTCGCGACCTACGCCAAGCAGGACGGCGTCCACCTGCGGATCGCGGCCAAGGCCGAGAGCCGCGAGGCGGCCGAGGCGCTGATCGCCCCGTTCGAGGCGAAGGTCCGCGAGCTGGTCCACGGGCACGTCTACGGCGTGGGCGATGAGACGCTGGCCGGGGCGATCGGCAACCTGCTGGTGCGCCAGGGGCTGACCTGCGCGACGATGGAGTCGGCCTCGGGCGGCCTGTTGGCGAGCTACTTCACGGACACCCCAGGCTCGTCCGAGTGGTTCAAGGGCGGGGTGGTGGCGTACGCGGCCGACCTCAAGATCGCGTCGGGCGTGCCGCGCGAGGCGATCGAGCGGCACGGGACGGTGGCGCCGGAGACGGCGCTCGCGATGGCGACGGCGATCCGCGAGCGGACCGGCGCGGATGCCGGCATCGGCATCGTCGGCGTGGCCGGCCCGAGCGAGGTCGAGGGGACGGCGGTCGGGACGGCGCGGATCGCGCTCGACTTCCTGGGCCGGACGCGGGTGATCGACAGCCACTGGTCGACGACGCGGCTGGAGTTCAAGCGCCGGGCGGTGATGGACGGCCTGTACCTGCTCTGGCGGGCGCTCGAGGAGCGCGTCGAGGCGGGAGCCGGGAGTGCCCGATCCGTTTGAGCGCCTGACGCCCCGCGCCCAGCGCGTGCTCACCCTCGCCGGCGAGGAGGCCGAGTCGCTGCGCCACGCCGAGATCGGGGTCGAGCACCTGCTGATCGGGCTGCTGCGCGAGGGCCCGGGCCTGGCGGCCCGATCCCTGCGCGAGCTTGGGGTGGACGTGGAAGGCCTGCGCCAGCGCGTCCACGCCGGGTTGCGTCCGGGAGACATCCGGGCAGGCGGCCAGCTCGCGCTGAGCCAGGGCGTCCGCGACGTGCTCCGGACGGCGCGCGTCGAGGCCGAGCGGCTCCACCACGAGCACCTCGGCACCGAGCACCTGCTGCTCGGGATCTTGCGCGGCGGCGAGGGCGCGGCGTATCTGGCGCTAGTCGGCGCCGGGGTGACGCTCGACCGGGCCCGGCGCCAGATCCTGGCGATCTTGAACGAGGCGCCGCCGGACCCGTCGCTGGTGTCGCGGGCGCCGGTGCGTTTCGGGGCGCGGTCGATGCGGGCGCCGCTCGGGCGACCGAGCGTGACCATCCGGGAGCCGACACTCGACGAGGTAGCGCGCTGCGCCCGTTGTGACGCTCCCAGGCGAGCGGACTGGCGGTTCTGCGCGTTCTGCGGCGAGCGCTGGCCGAGGTGTGAAACGTGCGACGCGCCGGTCCCGACGGTGACCGGCGCGCGCTTCTGTACCGAGTGCGGCGCGGGGATCGGGGACAACGCTCCACCGGCCTTTTGATAGATCAGCCATGTGGACGGAGGTCCCGTTAGCTTCCGTGGGCGCCACGTGAGAGATGATCGAGTGGGCAGCAGGATGGGCGGGCGGCGCGAGGATGGATGGGCGCGATGAGTGAGCGGAAGGCGGAGTGGGAGGCGCGCACGCTCGGCCGCGCGCTCGAGCGGATGCCGGAGCGGAAGCCGCGCTTCGAGACGTCCTCGCAGGTTCCGATCGAGCCGCTCTACACGGCCGAGGACCTGGCGGATTGGGACGCCAACGAGCGCCTGGGCTACCCGGGCGAGTACCCGTTCACGCGCGGTGTCCAGCCGTCGATGTACCGCGGGCGGCTCTGGACGATGCGCCAGTACGCCGGCTACGCCACGGCCGAGGAGTCGAACCGCCGCTACCGCTACCTGCTCGATCACGGGCAGACCGGGCTGTCGGTGGCGTTCGACCTGCCGACCCAGATGGGCTACGACTCCGACCACCCGATGGCCGAGGGCGAGGTCGGGAAGGTCGGAGTGGCGATCGACACCCTCGACGACATGGAGCTGCTGCTCGGCGGCATCCCGCTCGACCGGGTCAGCACGTCGATGACGATCAACGCCACGGCGCCGATCCTGCTCGCGCTCTACGTGGCGGTCGGGAAGAAGCAGGGCGTACCGCTGGCGAAGCTGAGCGGGACGGTCCAGAATGACATCCTCAAGGAGTACATCGCGCGCGGGACGTACATCTACCCGCCGGCGCCGTCGCTGCGGCTGGTGACCGACGTCTTCGCCTACTGCACGGCCGAGCTGCCGAACTGGAACTTCATCAACGTCAGCGGCTACCACCTCCGCGAGGCCGGCGCGACGGCGGTCCAGGAGCTGGCATTCACGCTGGCGAACGCGATCTGCTACTCCGAGGCGGCGATCAGCACCGGGCTGGACATCGACCGGTTCGCCGGGCGGCTCGGGTTCTTCTTCGACAGCCACAACGAGCTGTTCGAGGAGGTCGCCAAGTTCCGAGCGGCGCGGCGAATGTGGGCGAAGATCGTCCGCGAGCGGTTCGGGGCGAAGAACCCGCGCTCGTGGACGCTGCGGTTCCACACCCAGACGGCGGGGGTGACGCTCCAGGCGCAGCAGATCGACAACAACGTGGTGCGGGTGGCGATCCAGGCGCTGGCGGCGATCCTGGGCGGGACGCAGTCGCTGCACACGAACGCCCGCGACGAGGCGCTGGCGCTGCCGACGGCGGAGGCGGCGCGGCTGGCGCTGCGGACCCAGCAGGTGCTGGCGTACGAGAGCGGCGTGGCCGACGTGGTCGACCCGCTGGCGGGCTCGTACTTCATCGAGAGCCTGACCGACCAGGTCGAGGCCGCGGCCTGGCGGTACATCGAGCAGATCGACCAGCTCGGCGGGGCGCTGCGGGCGATCGAGCAGGGGTTCATCCAGGCCGAGATCCAGGAGAGCGCCTACCGCTTCCAGCAGGAGGTCGAGCGCGGCGAGCGGGTAATCGTCGGGGTGAACCGCTTCGTCGACGAGGCGCCGGGCGCGCCGCCGGAGACGCTGCGGGTCGACCCGTCGGTCCTCGATCGGCAGGTCGAGCGGATCGCGCGGGTCAAGGCGCGGCGCGACGAGCGGCAAGCGCGGGCGGCGCTGGAGGCTTTGGGCGAGGCGGCGCGGGGCACGGAGAACACGATGCCGCGGATCCTGGCCTGCGTCGAGGCGCTCTGCACGCTGGGCGAGATCTCGGACACGCTGCGCGGCGTGTTCGGCGAGGCCCGCGAGCTGGGCGCGTTGTAGGACGACCCGGTCCGGGCGCGCGGTGCCGGATCCGCGTGTTCCCGGCGTGATTCGGATGGTACCGGCGTCGATGGCGGGCGAGAGCTGCGCGAGCTCAGGCGGGCGGCAGCTCCGCGAGCAGGCGCTCGGCGAGCGCCGTGGCGCCGGCCTTGTCGTCCGGAGCCAGTTCGCCGTCGAGGACGGCGGCCAGCAACCGGTCCTTGATCGGCTTGATCCACGGGCCCGGGCCGCGGCCGGCCAGCGCCATCAGCTCATTGCCGTCGAGCGGGCTCGCCAGCTTCTCCACCTCCTCGTGCGCGCGGATCTCGGCGATGCGCTCACGGAGGGCGGCGACGCGCGAGGCTCCGGCCCGGATCTTCTCGGGCCGCCGACTCGTCACGTCGGCCGCCGACAGGTCGAGCAGGTCCTCGAGCACGTCGCCGGCCTCGCGCATGAACCGCCGGACCGCCCCGTCGGTCCAGTCGGGGTCGTAGGCATTGGCGCGCTGGTGCAGCCCGACGAGCTTGCTCACCTTCTCGATCGTCGCCCGATCGAGTTTCAGGGCGGTCAAGATGCGGCGCGTCATCTGCTCGCCGACGTGCTCGTGGCCGAAGAAGTGGACCTCGCCGTACTCGACGCTGCGGGTGCGCGGCTTGGCGATGTCGTGGAGCAGGGCAGCCCAGCGCACGACGAGCCGCGGCGGCGCCTGGTCGACCACCTGGAGCGTGTGCTCGAAGACGTCCTTGTGGTGGTAGGTATCCTGGCGCATGCCGCGCATGGCGAGCACCTCGGGGATGATCCACGCCATCAGCCCAAGGTCGCACAGTAACCGAATCGCCTGGCCGGCCCGCTCGGTGACGAGCATCTTCGCCAGCTCCTGGGTCACGCGCTCGCGGCTGATCGTGGCCAGCGACGGCGCCTGCGCCTCGATCGCGCGCCGCGTCTCCGGCTCGATGGCGAAGCCGAGCTGCGCCACGAAGCGGACGGCGCGCAGGAGCCGCAGCGGATCCTCCGCGAAGCGCTCGGCCGGATTTCCGACGGCCCGGATCTCGCGCCGCGCCAGGTCCTCCCTACCGCCGAAGGGGTCGACCAGCTCGCCCGATCGGACATCGATGGCCATCGCGTTGACGGTGAAATCGCGCCGGCTCAGGTCGCCTTCGAGCGACGTGCCGAACTCGACGCTCGGCTTGCGCGAGCCGGGCACGTACTGCTCGGAACGGTAAGTCGTGACCTCGACGATCGTGTCGCCGAAGACGCCGCCGATCGTGCCGAACTTCTCGCCCACCGCGAAGATGGCGTCGGCCCCGGCCTGCCTGAGCAGCCGCTTCACCTCGGGCGGCCGGGCGTCGGTGGTGAAGTCGAGATCCTGTGCCGCTTCGCGTCGGAGCAGCATGTCCCGGACCGGACCGCCGACCAGGTAGAGCGCCCTGCCACGCCCGGCGAACGCGGCGGCGAGGGCCGGCACGGGCGGCGTGGCAAGGCAGCCGGCGACGGCCTGCATGCGACCTCCCACGATTGCGGACGATGCGCCGCGTGGCGCCGGCCGAAACTGGGCGGGGCGTGCTGCCCCAGCGGCGAAGGGGTGGGCAGGAGAGGACTCGAACCTCCGACCCCCACGATGTCAACGTGGTGCTCTAACCAGCTGAGCTACCTGCCCTTGAAAACTCTAGTATAGCGCGGGAGAGGCCGCCGTGCGCAAGCCCGCGTACTCTTTACTCGTTGGGGTGCCCCCGTAGTTGTGCGTAGGTGGCGACGTGGTGATGGTGGGCGAGCCGGGCGACGTGTCGGGACGATCGGGACGAGCTGACGCTGGGCTCACCCGCCCTGGTCCTGACCATGTCCGGCTCCGCCTGTCCGACTTCGTCCGGCCGAGGGCTCCTGTGCCAGGGTGTACGATGGGCGGTGAGACCGTGGGATGAGCCCGCGGCTGAGGAGGGATCGATGCGCGTGCTGGTGACCGGAGCGGCGAGCGGGATCGGACGAGCGACGTGCCGTCGCCTGGCGCGGGACGCGCAGGCTCGCGGACAGGTGGGGAAGGTGGCCCTGGTCGACGTCCGGCCATCCGCCGCGCTCGACGAGCTGGCGGAGGAGCTGCGCGGGCTCGGGGCCGAGGCGCAGCCGCTCGTCGGCGATATGGCGACCGCCGACGCGCCCGCCCGCGTCGTCGCCGAGGCCGCTGAGGTGCTCGGCGGCCTGGACGGCCTGGTGAGCAACGCCGGCGTCAACCGTCCGGCACCGCTCGTCGAGCAGTCGATCGAAGACTGGGACTAGCTGTTCGCCGTCAACACCCGCGCCACCTGGCTGCTGGCCAAGGCGGCCTATCCGGCGCTCAAGGCGTCGCGCGGGGCGGTCGTGGCCGTGGCCTCGATGTCGGGCAGCAACGCCCATGCCGGCCTGGGCGCCTACGGACCGTCCAAGGCCGCCGTCATCATGCTCGCCCGCGTCCTGGCCCAGGAATTTGGCCGCGACGGCATCCGCGTCAACTCGGTCTCGCCGGGCATGGTGCGGACCGGCATGACCGAGCGCGTCTACGCGGATCCGGAGATCGCCGCCGCCCGTGATGCGCTCGTCCCGCTCGGCCGGGTCGCAACGCCGGAAGATATCGCCGATGTGATCTCGTTCCTGCTCGGCCCGGACGCGCGCTACGTCAACGGCCACGACATGATCGTCGACGGCGGCATCTCCGGCAACCACCTCGGCCGCCTGCCGGGGCTTTCGCAGGTCACTCGCGGCTGACGGACTGGGACGCCGTAGGGCATCTATGGCCTCCCGCGTCCCGTCGCGACGAACAGGCCGAGCAGGATCAGAGCGCCGCCGACGAGCTGGGCCGGGCCGGGGATCTCACCGAGGATCGGGATGGCGGCGAGCGCCGCCGCGACCGGGCTGACGAAGGCGAACGGCGCTGCCCGCCCGGCGCCGGCCCGGCGGATGCCGCCGTTCCAGAGCAGGTAACAAAGGCAGCTCGACACGACGATCTGGTAGCCAATCGCCAGCCAGGTGGCCGCCCGCACCTCGGCGAGCGGCACGCGGGCCGACTCGAGCAGCGTGAACGGGGCGAGGAGCAGCGCGCCCACCAGCACCGAGTAGGCGCTCGTCTCGATCAGCGTCAGCCGCCCCATCACCATTCGCACGGCGACCGAGTAGGCGCCCCAGGCTACCGCCGAGGCGACCATCAGCGCGTTGCCGAGCAGTCGAGCGTCGCCCGCGCCCCCAGCGGCCGAGCCGCCCGTCGCCAGGACGGCCAGCCCGACGAACGCGATCGCGACGCCGCCGAGCTGCGCCCTCTGCAGTCGTTCGCCGAGCAGCAGCGCGGCGAGGCCCATTGTCACCAGCGGGGCAATACCCTGGATCAGCACGCCCTCGGCCGCGCCGGTGAACTGGAGCCCGATCGTGTAGAGGCTGCCGAACAGCGCCACCCCGAGCAGACCGAGGACGAGCAGGAGGCCCAAGGTGTGGCGCGCCGGCCGGCGCAGCTCGCCGCGCGCCCAGAGGATGCCGACCATGAGCACGCCGCCGAGCCCAAAGCGCAGGCAGGCGGCGGTGAGCGGAGGCAGGTCGATCACCGAGAACTTGACCAGCGGCGCCGACACGCCCCACCCGACCGATGCGCCGACCAGCATCGCGTACGCCGCGAGCAGCCCCGCGCCGGTCGACCCGGCCGTGTCGGTGGCCCGCCCATCCAGGTCGCCCGACGCAGTCGCCGCGCGCTCCGCCGCCAATCGGTTGGCTGCCGCCACCCACCTCCTCCACTCCCTCGTCTCGGGCGCCGCGATCACGGGCGCATCACACCCGACAGCGTACACCGGCGCGGGCCGCAAAGTGCTTGACAGGCTCCGGAAGGCGGTGCTATACGATGGGTACGAGGCGGCTTAGCACTCTTTCGTCGTGAGTGCTAAGCGGGCAGCGCGGGCGCCCCGGCCGGCCGTTGCGTTCGGCCGATGGTCGGCTCGACGCCGCCCTTGCGGAGTAGGTGACGGTGGAGCTTTCCGCGCGGCGACGACGCATGCTGAAGTACGTGGTCGAGGAGTACGTCCGCTCGGCCACGCCGGTATCGTCCGAGACGATCGTGCGCCGCTACGAGCCGAATGTCAGCTCGGCCACGGTGCGCAACGAGTTCGCCCAGCTCGAGGACGTCGGGCTGATCTCCCACCCGCACACCTCGGCCGGCCGCGTCCCGACCGATCCGGGCTATCGCTTCTTCGTCGAGCACCTGATGGAGAGCGAGGGGCCGTCGCCGGCCGAGCGGCGCACCATCCAGCACCAGTTCCACCAGGTCGAGCCGGACGTGGATCGCTGGGCGCACCTAGCCTCATCGGTCCTGGCGAACGCGGTCCGCGCGGCGGCCGTCGTGACGCCGCTAACATCGGCGCGGGCGCGGGCGCGCCGCGTGGCGCTGCTCTCCGTCCAGGAG
>JALYGH010000587.1 GCA_030777205.1 Chloroflexota bacterium | reverse complement strand
GATCGGCGAGAAGGCGGGCGATGTCCCGACGGCGCTCCGACTGCCCTTTCGGGGCCGTATGGGAATGTTCCACACCCTCGTGCCCAACCTAACGGAGCAGTACTAGTCGCCGCCCGCGGCGGGCGCTGTCGCCCGCGCCACGGGGCAGGCGTCAGCTCGCCGACATCCATGCCCGCGCGTCCTCGACGGGCGCGACGCCCACGCGAGCTTCACCACCGCCCCTCTCGTGAGGAGCACGACCGCGGCGCGCTACCGAACGCCGACGACAGCCGTGGTGGCGCAGCGAGCTGAGGGATCCGCCCTGCCCACGGCGAGCCACCGGCGCACCGAAGCGCGCCCAAACCGCGCCAATCCGGGACGTGGAAGCCGAGGCTGCCATGTTCGCGCGGCACCGCCCAGGACGGTCAGCCGGCGCGCGCGGCCTCGCTGCCGACGGTGTCCGGTCCCTCGCCGGTGTCGACAATCGCGCGGGCCTTTGCCAGCTCTTCGAGGTAGCGCTGCTGCCCGACGAAGAACCCGACCCGCGCCGTCACATGCCGAATGCTGTCGCGGACTGTCAGGCCCAGCGCATCGACCTCGAGGATGACCTTCTGGAGCTCCGTCAATTGCTCTGCCATGGCGGCCCCATTATAGCGAGCGGAACGGAATGGCATCGCACCGAGGGTACGGCACCAACGGCGGACCGCGCCCGGCGTGACCTCGACGCCGACCTATTCCAGCCCCACCTCCGGCCACACCCGCTTCGCGGCGAACCGGAACGGCCGCGCGCGTCGAGCACCACCCACTCCTCCCGCGCCGACACCGGCGATGACCGAGGAGATCATCCTGCTCCACAGCGGCCGTCACAACGAGGTGCGCCGCTCGCGCATCGTCGTCAACGCACCGAGCGCGAGGCGCACCGCGTTCAGCTTGCCCCGCTCCCCGATGATCGCCATCGGGCCGACGCAGCTCGGGCAGCCGGCCTCGCACGAGCAGTCCCGTGCCAGCTCGGCCGCCGAGCGAAGCAGGTCGTCGCGCATCGCGAACAGCCGCTCGGCGAAGCCGACCCCGGCCGGCACGCGCTCGTAGAGGAAGATCGTCGGCAGGCCGGTGAACGGGGACTTCACCTGCGGCACGACGCCGACGTCGCGCGGGTCGCACATCAAGAAGAGCGGGGCGACCGCCCCGAGCAGGTTCGCCAGCCCGACCAGCCCGCCCTCGACCTCCTCGCGCCCCATGCCGGCGGTGCGGCCGGGC
This sequence comes from Chloroflexota bacterium, assembly GCA_030777205.1. GTDB lineage: Bacteria > Chloroflexota > UBA6077 > UBA6077 > JACCZL01 > JALYGH01. The sequence goes on along the minus strand of JALYGH010000587.1, from coordinate 3,144 downwards.
GGCAGCGCCAGCCAGAACGCGGTCGTCTGGAGCTCCTCCTCGGGCAGGTGGATCTTGCCCCAGCCGACGTTCTCGTGGGTGTCGAACTTGATCTTCTTGAAGATCGTCGGCTGGTAGGTGACGCTCACCTCGCCGTGGGCCCAACGCAGGGCGTAGATGTCGTCCGCCGCCTCGCCGGGCCGCGCGCCGGCGTCTGCGTTGCTCGACGACTCCCGCCCGCCCCCGCCGATCGGCGGATGCTGGGCAAACACGTCCGTCACCTGGAGGTGTACGGCCAGCTCGGCGTCCGTGTAGTAGTCGACGGACACCTGGCGGACGTACGCCTTCTTCTCCTCCCAGTCGAGCTTCTCGACCTGGTGCTGCTGGCCGCCGTGGAGGTAGATCGCCTCCTCGTGGAGGTAGATCGGCGCGGCGTAGCGGTCCAGCTCGCCGATCACCCGCGGCGAGCCCGTCTCGGTCGTGTCGATGATGACGAAGTTGTCGCCGGCCGCGCTGCGCAGGCTGACCGCCTCGGCTGGGAAGCGCTCGCTGGCCCAGTACCACTTCTTGCTGGTCCCGTTGTAATGGAGCGCGCCGTCCTCCTCAAAGTAGCGCAGCAGCTCGGCCGTCGCGCCGCCCCCGAACGCCTCGCCGGCCTCGAAGGGCAGCTCGAACGCGGCACACCGCAAGTGGTTGGCCCGGATCACCAGGTTGCCGGGATTCACCAGCCCGCTCTCCGGTGTGCGGCCGAAGAAGTAGTCCGGGTGGGAGACGATGAACTGGTCGAGCGGCGATGAGCTGGCGACGAGCACGGCCACGGAGGGCTTGTCGCGCCGCCCGACACGCCCCATCTGCTGGAGCGTGCTCGCGATGCTGCCCGGGTAGCCGACGAGCACCGCCGCCTCGAGGCCGCCGATGTCGATTCCCAGCTCCAGCGCGTTCGTCGCGACGACCCCGCGCACCGAGCCGTCGCGGATACCCTGCTCGATCGCCCGCCGTTCCCGCGGCAGGTAGCCGCCGCGGTAGCCTCTGATCGAGCCGGGCGGCAGCCGTCGTTTCGGCGCGGCCTCTTGCAGGTAGTGGAGCAGCACCTCGACCGTCAGTCGGCTGCGGGCGAACACGATCGTCTGGAGCCCGTTCGAGAGGAACGCCGTCGCCAGGTTGCGCGCGACGAGCGTCGACGAGCGCCGGATCCCGAGCTGCCGGTTCACGACCGGCGGGTTGTAGAACAGGAGGAACTTCTCGCCGGTCGGGGCGCCGTTGTCGTCGACGAGGACGAGCGGCAGGTCGACCAGCCGCTCGGCGCGCTCGGCAAGGTCGGGGCTCGGCGCGCCATCCTCGGCATCTGCCAGCGACCCGTACTCAGTCAGGCGGGTGCCCAGCTCCTGGGCGTTGGAGATCGTCGCCGACGCGCAGATGAACTGCGGGTTCGTCCCGTAGAAGGCGCAGATTCGCCGCAGCCGCCGCAGCACGTTCGCGACGTGGCTGCCGAAGACGCCCCGGTACTGGTGCAGCTCGTCCACCACGACGTACCGGAGGTTCTCGAACAGCCGCACCCACTTATCATGGTGGGGCAGGATGCCGGTGTGGAGCATATCCGGGTTGGTGACGACGATGTGCCCGGCCTGGCGGATCGCGCGTCGGGCGGTGGCCGGGGTGTCGCCGTCGTAGGTGAACGTCTTGATGTCGGCGTCGAGCTGCTCGACGAGCCCGTGCAGCTCGGCCTGCTGGTCCTGGGCGAGCGCCTTGGTCGGGAAGAGGTACAGGGCGCGGGCGTTCGGATCTTTCAGGATCGCGTCGAGGACCGGCAGGTTGTAGCAGAGCGTCTTGCCGGAGGCGGTCGGCGTGACGACGACGACGTTGCGACCCGCCAGCACCTGCCCGATCGCCCGGGCCTGATGGGTGTAAGGCTGGGCGATGCCCCGCGCCGCGTACGCCGCTCGCAGCCGCGGATCGACCGACTCCGGAAACGGCGCGTAGCGCGCCGGCCGGGCAGGCACGTGCCGAAAGGCGGTGACCTTGCGCTGGTGCTCGGGCGCGCGGAGCAGATGCTCGACGAGCTGCGACGCGTTCACCGCCCCTCCCATCAGGCACCGACCTGCCGCGAGCATATGGTACACAAGGGCGTTCTAGGCCCCCGCTTACCTCGGCATCGTCCAGCGCGAGTGGGAGCCTGGCCCGCCCATGTCGCTCGTCCCACCGGCTCCGGCCCGCTCGCCGTCCATCCGGTCGCGACGGATGCTTGCGCTGTCGGCTCATAGCACGCCTCCCCGACGGCGGTGGCCTCCGACTCGACCGTCACGTCTACCACCACAGCCGGCGACCGCGAGCGCTAGCCGGCCCACTCGATCTCGTACGTTGAGCCGAGGGCCGTCTTGCGGACGTCGATGCGAACCGGGAAGCGCTCCTTGAGGTCGTCCAGGTGGGTGATGATCAGGATCATGGCGAACTGGTCCTCGATGCTCTTGATCGCCTCGACCAGCCGCTCGCGCCCCTCCTCGTCCTGGCTGCCGAACCCCTCGTCGATCACGAGTGTCTGGAGGCGGGCGCCGGCGCGGCGAGCCAGCAGCTTCGAGAGGGCGATGCGGATCGCGAAGTTCACCCGGAACGCCTCGCCGCCGGAGTACATCTCGTAGGGGCGGGCGCCCAGCTCGTCGTTGATGACGATGTCGAGCGTCTCGATCACGCCCTCCCCGGTCGCTCGGGTTCGCTGGGTGCTGAACGCGACGTGCATCCGCCCGTCCGTCATCGAGGTCAGCAGGCGATTCGCCTCGTCCTCGATCTCCGGGATCGCCGTCTCGATCAGCATCGCCTGGATGCCGTTCTTCCCGAAGGCGGCCTGGAGCTCGGCGTAGAGCGCCTTCTCGCGCAGCACCGCGTCGAGCTGGCCCAGCCGCTCGCGGCGCTGGGACTCGAGCCGCTCCAGGTACGCCAGCCGCTGGCGGGCCTCGCCCAGCTCGCGGTTCGCCTCGGTGTGGGCCCGTCGCCGCTCGGCGAGCGTCCGCCCGGCCTCGGCCTCCTGCGCCTTGACGGTCGGCAGCTCGCGGGTCCGCTCGCGCAGGGCCGCGATGCGCCGCTGCTCATCGGCCAGCCGCGCCTGCCAGAGCGCGAGCTGGCGGCGGGCTTCCTCGATCATCTGCTTGCGGTGGGCGACCGCCTGCCGGG
>JALYGH010000586.1 GCA_030777205.1 Chloroflexota bacterium | reverse complement strand
GAGGGGGGCCGGGGCTACTCGATCGGATAGACGAGGATCGCGGCGCGATGAGCACGAGCGCCGCGTCGGGAAGGCGGAGAATCTACGGAATTCTAGGGAAGGCTCGAATTTCTTCCGTCCATGCCCTTTCACCGTATCGCTCGGTGCGCCCAGTGTCAAGGGTCACGGCGCCGAGCGGCGCCGGCACCTCCTCGGCGACTTCCGCCGGCTGCGCGAGCAGATTGGCTCAATGCTTCCGATGGGACTGTTGCCGAACTCCGGGGCTCCCGGGAGAGCTGGTGAGGGAGGAGCGGTCGCGTCCACGTGGGACGCCTTGAGCGCGGGCTGCGTCGGGGGCAGTCGGGACGGTAGTCGAGGAATTGGCGCCCGGGGTATTCCAGGTCGAGCTCAGCGACGACCACGGGCACACCTACGCCACGCTCGCGGCGAGCGCGGCAGACTTGCTGGTGCTCCGCTACGCGCCGGCGTCGACTCCCTGAGACCGGCGCGGCGACCGACGCCCTACAGGCCGCGGAGGTTGGGGTCGAGGAGGTCGCGGAGGCCGTCGCCGAGCATGTTCGCGCCGAGCACGGCCAGCGCGATCGCGACGCCCGGGATCGTCGCGAGCCACCAGGCGTTGCTCAGGTAGTCGCGCCCCTCGGCGAGCATCGTCCCCCAGGACGGCGCCGGCGGCTGGATGCCGAGCCCGAGGAACGACAGTCCGGACTCGAGCAGGATCATCGTCGCCAATTGGACCGTCGCGACGACGATGATCGGGGCGGTCGTGTTCGGCAAGACGTGGCGCAGGATGATGCGCGCGTCGCCGGCCCCGAGGGCCTGCGCCGCCTGGACGTACTCCTGGTGGCGGATCGAGAGCACCGACGCGCGGACGGTCCGGGCGTAGATCACCCAGCCGGCCAGCGCCAGCACGCCGACCAGCGCCCCCTCGCTCGTCCCAACGGCGGCGATGACGGCGATGGCCAGCATGATGACCGGGAACGCGAGCTGGACGTCGACGACGCGCTGGATGACGTCGTCGACCCAGGCGCCGAAGTAGCCGGAGACGAGCCCGAGCGCGACCCCGACGACCGCGGAGACGACCACCGCCTGGGCCGCGATCCAGAGCGATTTCTGGCCGCCGTACAGCAGGCGGCTGAGGATGTCGCGGCCGAGGTTGTCGCTACCGAGCAGGAAGGCGGACTCGAAGCCGAGGATGGCCGGCGGCCGCAGGCGCGTCGAGAAGCCGGTCTTGAGCGGGTCGGCGGGGGCCAGCCAGGGCGCGAGTACGGAGGCGAGCACGAGCGCCAGCAGCAGGACGGCGCCGACGACCATAGTCGGGTTGCGACGGACCTGGCGCCCGATCCTGGGCCACCAGCGGGCGCGGGCGTCGGTTCGCGTGGCGAGGATATCGGCTGCGTCCTGGCCCCGCGCCCTTGCGACCATCGTCGTCAGCCCTTAGATCCCGTCGACGCGGTCACGAGTACTTGATCCGTGGGTCGAGAACCGTGTAGGTCAAGTCGACCAGGAAGTTGATCGCGATGAAGATCGTCGCGGACAGGATCAGGACCGTCTGGACGACCGGGAAGTCGCGGCGGAAGATGCTGTCGACGACGAGCTTGCCGATCCCCGGCCAGGAGAACACCGATTCGGTAATCACCGCGCCGCCGAGCAGCACGCCGATCTGGAGCCCGAGGATCGTGACGACCGGGATGGCGGCGTTCTTGACGCCGTGCCCGATCACGACCGACGCGTCGCGGAGGCCCTTGCTGCGCGCGGTGCGGATGTACTCCTTGTTCAGCACTTCGAGCATGCTGGAGCGGGTCAGCCGGGCGACGAGCGCGGTCGGGAAGGCGGCGAGGGTGATGGCGGGCAGGATGAGGTAGGCCGGCCCCTGGTAGTCGGACGTCGGGAGCCAGCCGAGCGCCACCCCGAACAGCAAGATCAGCATGATCCCGAGCCAGAAGTTCGGGAGCGACTGCCCGAGCGCCGCGAGCGCCATCCCGCCGTAGTCGAGGACGGTGCCGCGCCGGGCGGCGGCCAGGATGCCGGCCGGCACGCCGAACAGGACGGTCAGCGCGAGCGCCGCCAGGCTCAGGTGGACGGTCGGCATGATCCGCTCGGCGACGACGGCCGAGGCGGCGGCCCGGTACTGGAACGACTCGCCGAAGTCGCCGCGCACGACGCTCAGGAGGAACAGCCCGTACTGGACGTGTAGCGGCTCGCGGAGGCCGAGCTGGCGGCTCATCTCGTCGACGGCCGACTGCGGCGCGCCGTCCGGCAGCATCATCCGAGCCGGATCGCCCGGCAGGACACGCAGGATGCCGAACACGACGAGCGAGACCCCGAACAGGGTGACGATCGAGTGGAGGAGCCGGCGGAGGACGTACTGCGTCATCCGACCTCGACGTCGTAGACCGGGACGTAGTAATCGGAGCGGGCCTCGAAGCCGCCGACGCGGTCGCGGACGCCGTAGACCGCGATGCTGTAGTACGGCCAGATCGTTGCCTCCTCCTCGTCCCAGATGATCTTCTGGAGCTCCTCGTACTTGGCCTGACGGACCGCCGGGTCTGGCCTGCGCGCCTCCATGATGAGCTGCTCGACGGTTGGATTGTTGTAGCGGGAGAGCTTCTCTGCGCCGGCCCTGGTGAACCACTGGCCGTAGTACCAATCCGGGTCGTGGGGCATGTGGGCCCAGCCGGAGTAGAAGAGGTGGTAGTCGCCGGCGGTGCGCGCGTCACGGGCGGCGGCGACCTCCATCTCGCGGATGTTGACCCTGACGCCGATCTCGCCGAGCATCGCCTCGACCGCTTGGGCGATCTCGGTCTGCTTCGGGTAGACGCCCTTCATCAGCACGAAGTCGATCGTCGGGTTCGGGACGCCGGCGTCGCGCAGCAGCGCTTTCGCCTCGTCAGGCTTGTACGCCTTGACGCCAAGGTCGGTGTAGCCGATCAGGCCCGGTGGGGTCGGGCAGGTGGCGTCCTGGGCGAAGCCAAGGTGGAACTCCTTGATGATCGTCGCCCGGTCGATGCCCATGCTGATCGCGCGGCGCACCCTCGGGTCGTTGACGGGCGCCTTCTCGTGCTGGAAAACCCACTGCTGAGTCTCGACGGCCGGCTCCTGCAGCACCTTGACGCCCTGGCTGCCCTCGAGCGTCGTGACCAGGTCGGCTGGAATCCGGTCGATGATGTCGATCTCGCCGGAGCGGAGCCCGGCCGAGCGGGTCGAGATCTCCGGGATCGTGCGGATGGTGGCCTTGGCGACTTTCGGGCGGCCGCTGACCCAGTAGCTCTCGTTCGCTTCCAGCTCGACCCGCTCGCCGCGGGTCCAGGCCACAAACTTGAAGGGGCCGGTCCCGATCGGCTGGTTGAAGAAGGCCTCTTCGTTGCCCTTGGCGCTCGGCGGCAGCATCCCGAGCATTGTCAGGTGGCCGGGCAGCGAGCCGAACGGCGCCTTGGTCTTGACGATCACGCCGGCGTCGCCGTCCTTCTCGACACTGGCGATGTCCTGATAGACGAACGACTTGATCAGCTTCGAGTCGTCGCGGACGCGGGTGAGGGTGTAGATGACGCTGTCGGCGTTGAACGGCGTCCCGTCGTGAAAATTGACGCCCTGGCGCAGCTTGAACTTCCAGGTGAGGTCGTCGACGGTCTCCCAGGATTCGGCGAGGGCCGGGACGAGCTTGTGGTCGGAGGTGACGTCGACGAGTGGGTCGAAGATGTGACGGAGGATCGAGGTGCTGGCGATCGAGTAGTGGTTGGCCGGGTCGAGGGTGAGGACCTGCTCGGACATCGCGGCCACAACCTCACCCTTGCGCGGGCTGCGGGTCGTGGCCGGCGCGGTCGTGGCGGCCGCCACCGGCTTGGCCTCGGCCGGCTTGCTCGCCTGGGTGGGGGCGGTCGCGGGCTTGGCTTCGGCCGGCTTCTGTTCGGCCGGCTTGGACGGCGCGGGCGCGGCGGGCTGCGCGCCGCAGGCGGCCAGGAGGCCCGTGGAGAGGCCGCCGAGGACGAGGGCCACCCGCCCGAGGAAGCGTCGTCGCGAGAGCCGGGTGTTGGGTGCCGTGCCGAGATCCTGCATGATGGCCCCTCCTCATCGAGCGCGTGGGGACTGGTCCGTCGCGTCACCACCGTTGGCGACGCACGAGCACGAGATCGGCCAGGAGCGGGAGCGGTCCGTGGTAGACCGAGTCTATTGTCGCTCGCGTCCGTCCGACGGATGTCGGCAGTATACGCCCGCCCTACTGCCGCGTCTACCGCACGGCGCCGGTCGGCTGCCCGAGGAGGGTAGGACGCCGACGATGGCGGACGGTATGGCCGGTCCACACAGACCGGGGGAGCGACTATTTGTGCCGGCCGCGCATGGCCGCGCTGCGAGCGGTGGGGCGCGGCGTCGAGGCCGCCCATCCAGGGCGTGAGGACCTCGGGGACGCAGATCGTGCCGTCCGCCTGCTGGTACGTCTCCAGGACGGCGAGGCGGCGACCGCCGAGGGCGAGTGTCCTACGACGCGACACGGCCGAGTACACCGGGCGAGGAGGTGTGGAGACGTGATCACTCAGCTTGCGATTTAGGGCCTGTCTTCAATGGGTGTCCTTGAGCCAGAGGAGAATCATCGCAATCACCCAGAGGGCGCGGTAGCTGGCCGCCCGCTTGGGGTCTGGCCTACTTTCGTAAACCTGAGGGCTGGGGTAGGCTGGCG
>JALYGH010000585.1 GCA_030777205.1 Chloroflexota bacterium | reverse complement strand
GGCGTCGACGGTTGGCGCGGCGCCGATCGGCAGTCGGGAGGAGAGCGTGTACTTCATCGGCGTGGACGGCGGCACCGGCGATATCGAAGCCGTCGTCATGGAGCGGTCGGGACGGGTCGTCGGGACCGGCCGGGGCGGGCCGAGCAACGACCCCGATCACGTCGGCCGGATGCATCCGGACGTCGGCGAACACCTGGTGGGGGCGATCCGCCGCGCGCTCGGCGATGCCGGCCTCTCGGCGCGCCGGCTCATGGGACTCTCGCTCAACCTCAGCGGCGACCGATCGGCCCTCACCCGGCAGAACGCGTGCGAGTGGCTGGCGCCGCTCGACCTGCCACCCGAGTGTCCGCTCGCGGTCCACGAGGACGGCCTGTCCGCCTGGGCGGCCGGCGGCTTTCCGGATCCGTCCCTCTGGGTGCTGCTCGGCACGAACTGCGGCTCGGGGGCAATGCTCGACGGCCGCGTCCGCGAGCACCCGCTCGACCGGCTCGACCTCGACGCGCACCAGGGCGAGCTGGTCGGCGGCGCCCGCCTCGGGACGTTGGCGCTCGGACGAGCGATCCGGAGCCGGTTCGGCGGCCGCCTGACGCGGCTCTACGACGCCTACCGCGCATCGCTCGGCGTCGCCGACGTCGACGGCCTGATCGCGTGGTCACGGGAGCACGCCACGAGCGACGTCCGTGCCGACCTCTGCAAGGTCGCCGCGGAGGTGGCGAGCGACGGCGACCCGGTTGCCCGCGAGCTCTTCGAGCGCGCCGGCCGGGTGATTGGCGAGGCCACGGTGGCGCTTGGGCAGTACCTCGGCCTGGAGCACCGCCAGACGACGATCCTCCTGACCGGCAAGCTGTGGCGAGCCGGGCATCTCCTCCTCGACGCGTTCCGTGAGGCGACACTGGCCGGCCTGCCGCGCGCCGAGGTCCGGATCAACGAGATCAGCCAGGCGCGCGGGGCGGCGCTCCTCGCGATGCGCGAGGCCGGGCTGGAGATCGACGATGCGGTGTACCGCGCGGCACGGTCGTAATGGCGGGCATCGCCCTCGTGACCGGACGGCGCCGCGTTCGCCCTGATCCACAGCGTCGACGTGTGCTCTTTTGTGAGTAGATAGTCGGTCGTACGGCGACGTGGCGCTACGGCCGGGCGTCTGGACCGGACAGGTCGCCGCCCAGGTCCGCCGACCTGAAGCAATCTCGGACGTGGTCGTTGACCATCCCCGTGGCCTGCATGTGGGCGTACATGATGGTCGAGCCCACGAACGTGAACCCTCGCTTGACCAAATCCTTGCTGACCGCATCCGAGACAGGGGTCTTGGCCGGGATCTCCTCCATCGAGCGCCAGACATTCTGGATCGGCTTCCCGTCGACGAAACGCCAGATGTACGCGTCGAAGCTGCCGAACTCGGCCTGGACCTCCAGGAACCGTCGGGCGTTGTTGATCGCGCTCCGGACTTTCAGCCGGTTTCGAATGATGCCGGTGTCTTGGAGGAGCTCGGCCGCCTTCGCCTCGTCGTACCCGGCGACAGCCTCAGGATCGAAGCCGGCAAACGCCCGCCGATACCCCTCCCGCCGCCGCAGGATCGTGATCCAGCTCAGCCCGGCCTGGGCGCCCTCGAGGACCAACATCTCGAACAGCCGGCGGTCGTCGTGGACCGGGACGCCCCACTCGGTGTCGTGATAGGCCACGTACAAGGGATCGTCCCCAACCCACCCGCAGCGCTGAAGCATAGTGAGCCTCGCTAGGAAGCAGTCTCCGCGTCATCCTAATCGGAGGACGCGAGTCAGCTCCGTGCCTGCTCCTCAGGCTGTCACGGCCACGCGGGCCGCGTCGCGAATTGCGCCCAGGCTGCCGCCGCGCAGCAGCTTGCTCGGGAGCGGGTGGCCGACCACGTCCTCGGCCAGCGCGGCACATTCGGTGAGGCGGTCCAGATCCGCGCCGGTCGCGATCCCCATCTCCTCGCACATGAACACCAGGTCCTCGGTGACGATGTTGCCGGCCGAGCCCTTGTGTTTGGCGAACGGGCAGCCGCCCAGGCCACCGACGGATGAGTCGAAGTCGGTCACGCCGAGCTCGAGCGCTGCGAACGCGTTCGCCATCGCCGTGCCGCGCGTGTCGTGGAGGTGGAGCGAGATCGCGACATCCGGCCAGCGGTCCCGGACGGCGGCGATCGTCCGCTTCATCTGGAGCGGGTTGGCCCAGCCCATCGTATCGGAGAGCCGGACCGACTCGATGCGCCGCCCGTGCGCGGTCGCCACGTCGGTGCCGGCCTGGATCAGCCGCACGACCTCACTCAACGCGACGTCACCCTGGTAGTTGCAGCCGAACGCCGCCATGATCGAGACGCCCCGCGTCGGGATGCCGAAACGGTCGAAGAGCGCGATCCGGCTCGGCAGGGCGGCGATCGTCTCGTCGATCGTCTTGTTCGTGTTCTTCTGGCAGAAGACGTCGCTGGCGACCAGGCTCAAGTAGCCCTCGAACCGATAAACCCCGCTCGCGGCGGCGCGCTCGAAGCCGCGATCGTTCAGCGCCAGCGCGTCGTACTCGACGTCGGGCACCTTCTCGAAGCGGGCCGTGATCTCCTCGGCGTCACCCATCTGGGGCACCCACTTCGGGCTCACGAAGGAGGTGACCTGGATGCGCCGCAGACCGGTCCGGGACAGCGCGTCGACCAGCTCGATCTTGCGCTCGGTCGGGATCGGTCCCCGCTCGAACTGGAAGCCCTCGCGCGGGCCAACTTCGTGGATCGAGACCGTCGTCGGCAGGTCGCTCATGAGGGGCTCCCTTGCGGCGTCGCGGCGGCCGCCGGCTCGTGACCAGGGCTCCCCGCGGTCAGCGTCGGCCCGTCCGCTCGGACGACGCCGCGCTCGATGAGGTCATTTACCACGTCCGCCGCGTAGCCGAGCTCGCCGAGCAGCTCGCGGGTGTGCTCACCGAGGGCGGGCGGGTCGACGCGGACGTCCAGCTCGAAGCCGTCGCTCGCGACCGGGATGGCCGGGACCTTGATCGCCGCCCCCTCGGCCGTGCCGACCTCGAGCAGCGCGCCGGCGCTGTTCAGGTGGGGATCGTCGAGCACGTCGAGCGGCGTGTTGACCGGCGCGTACGGCACCCGCGCCTTCTCCAGCCGCCCGACCAGCTCCGCCGACGTCAGCGAGCGGGTCAATGCCTCGATGCGCGGGACGACGCGGGGGCGGTTGGCGCAGCGCTTGGCGTTCGTGTCGAGGGTCGGATCGTCGAGGAAGTCGACCAGCTCGAACTCGGTGCAGAACCGCGCCCAGTGGGCGTTGCTGGTGATCGCGATGAACACCTGGCGATCGTCGGCGGTGGCGAACAACTGGTAGACGCCCCAGCCCAGCCGCGACCCCATGCCGCGCGACGGCATCGGGACCGGCGCCTCGCCGGTGATCGCCGCCTGCGCGACGTGCTGGGTCGTGAGGAAGACGGCCGTCTCGAATAGGCCCGAGCGGACGTGCTGGCCGCGGCCGGTCTGCTGACGGTCGACCAGCGCGGCCAGCGTTGCCAGGACGCCGTACGTCGCAGCCCCGATGTCGACCACCGACGAGCCGGCCCGCAGCGGCGTCCCAAGCGGCCCGGTCATGTACGCCATGCTGCCCATCATCTGGGCCAGCTCGTCGAGGAGCGGGCGGTCGCCGTACGGCCCGGGCAAGGATCCCTTGATCGAGCAGTAGATCACCCGCGGGTTCAGCTCCGCGCCCCAGGCGTAGCCGATCCCCAGCCGCTCCAGCACGCCCGGCGCGTAGTTGTCGAGCACGACGTCGGCCGTCCTGACCAGGGCGGCGAAGATCGCGCGGCCCTCCGGCGACTTCAGGTTCACCACCAGGCTGCGCTTGTTGCGGTTGAGCGCGTAGAACGTGCTGCCGTGGTTCGGCATCCCGCGCGCCTGGTCGCCGGCGCGCGGCTCCTCGACCTTGATGACGTCCGCGCCGAGGTCGGCCAGTAGCAGTCCCCCCGACGGCCCGGCCACGATGTGGCCCAGCTCGAGCACGCGGATATCCGTCAGGGGCGGGCGTCCCCGCGCCTCGGGGCGCCCGGCTTGCGCCGTCATGGCCGCTCGCTGGTCGCGGCCGTCGCGCCGCCCGGCCGGATCATACGCGCTCGTAGACCTGGACGCGGTGCTTGCAGCAGTCGGCGATCACGATCCGGTCCCTCTCGTCGACCTCGATGCCCATCGGTCCCTCGAAGACCCGCTCCTGGGCCGCCACATCTTCGGCATGCTCTTCCCGCAGCTTCGACATCTCCGGGTCGGCCTCGACGAACGGCCTCGCCCACGTCGTCATCGTGGCGTCGCCGAGTAGCGTGACCAGCGGGCTGCCGTCCGGCGCGTAGACCTGGACGCGGTCCCGCCCGTAGTCCGACACGTAGACGTTGCCGACGCTGTCGACGCCGACGCCGGCCGGACGATCGAGGCTGCCCTCGCCCGTGCCGGAACCGCCGAAGCTCGCCAGGTACCGCCCGTCCGGGCCGAACTTCTGGACCCGGCTGTTGCGCCAGTCGGCCACGTAAATCTGGCCCTGGCGATCGACCGCGATGCCCCACGGCAGGTTGAACTGGCCGGGCCCGCTGCCGGCTGCCCCCCACGCCGTCAGGAACTCGCCGGCCGGCGACCACCTCTGGATCCGATTGTTCAGCGCGTCGACGACCAGGACATTGCCGTCGCCGTCGACCGCCAGCCCGGAGGGCCGATTGAACTGCCCATCGCCGCTGCCAAGCCCGCCCCACTTGCGGAGGAAGTTCCCGTCCCGATCGAACATCTGGACGTCGTGGCGTCGCTCGTCGCTGACGTAGACGTGGCCGAGGCGGTCCGTGGCGATCGAGGTCGGCCAGATGAGCTGGCCGTCGCCGCTGCCAAAGGTGGTGAACTGGCCGATGTACTCCTCGTCGATCGTGCAGATCGTCACCCGCAGGATGTTCATCTCCGCGTGGGCCATGTTCGAGCGGTTGAGGACGTACAGGCGGCCGCCCTCAGCCACCGCGACGTCGACCGGATTGTTGAAGCCGGGCCCGCTCTGGGCGAGCTGACCGATGCTATGCGAGTAGCGGACGCTACTCGCGGTCGCGACAGCCATGATTCCTCCGGAAACCAGGAGCCAGGAGCAGGAGCGGTAACGATACAGCGTGGACTGATCTGTCATCCTGAGCGCAGCGAAGGATGTCA
>JALYGH010000584.1 GCA_030777205.1 Chloroflexota bacterium | reverse complement strand
TCGTCCCGGACCACCTGCTCTTCCGCAACGCCGGGCATGTCGTCGTGTCGGCCGGCGAGACGCGCGGCAACTGGGAGGCGTTCACCCTATTGGGCGCCCTGGCCGCGTCGACGAAGCGAGTCACCCTTGGGCCGTTCGTCGCCTGCACCAGCTTCCGCAACCCGGCCCTGCTCGCCAAGATGGCCGACTCGCTGGACCACGTCAGCAACGGCCGCCTCTTGCTTGGGCTAGGGGCCGGCTGGCACGAGCCGGAGTACGCGGCGTACGGCTACGAGTTCGACCACCTGGCCAGCCGCTTCGAGGAGGCGCTCCGGATCATCGTGCCGCTGCTGAAGGGCGAGCACGTCACCTTCAAGGGCGCCTACTACGCGGTCGACGACTGCGTGCTGCACCCGCACAGCCCGCGCCCGGACGGTCCGCCGATCTGGATCGGGGCGAAGGGGCCGCGGATGCTGCGGCTCGTCGCCCGCCACGCCGACGCCTACAACACCCTCATGCACGCCACGCCGGAGACGCTCGTCGAGCCGTTCGCGAAGCTCGACCAGGCGTGCCGAGAGGTCGGGCGGGATCCGGCCACGATCCTGAAGACGGCCGCCGGCTTCGTCGCGCTGCCGGGCGCCGAGGACGACCCGGGCGGCCTGCCCGAGGTACGCATCCAGGGGACGCCCGAGCAGGTCGCCGAGCAGCTGGCCGCGCTGCACGACGCGGGCGTCCGGCACTACACCTGCTTCACCAGCCCGGTCGGCCCGCGCGGCGTCGAGCTGCTCGGGCGGGCCATCGAGGTGCTGCGGAAGAGCGGGCGATGATGCAAGGGGATATCGCCCGTGCTCTCGACCGCCACGCCGCCCGGCTGCTCCGCAGGCACGTCTTGACCGGCGCCATGTTCGGCGTCGTCCATGACCAGCAGCTCGCCTGGAGTCGGGGCCTCGGCTCCCCCGACCGCGACCGCCCGCTCGACGCGCACACCCTATCGCGCGTCGCCTCGATCACCAAGACGTTCACTGCCACGGCGGTCGTCCAGCTCCGCGATGTCGGGAAGCTCCGCCTCGACGACCCGCTCGTCTTGCACCTGCCGGAGTTCGGCGCGGTCCGCAATCCGTTCGGCCCGATCGAGGACGTCACCCTGCGCAAGCTGCTCTGCCACCACGCCGGCATCGTCGGCGAGCCGCCGACCGGCCACTGGCAGAGCCTCCACTTCCCGACCCGCGAGGAGGTGCTCGCGGCCCTGCCGCGTGTCGAGGTCGTGATCCCGCCCGGCTCGGCGTTCAAGTACTCGAACCTCGGGTACACCCTGCTCGGCGAGGTCGTGGAGCGGGCGAGCGGCCGGCCGGTCCTCGACTATCTGCGGTCGGAGCTGCTCGAGCCGCTCGGGATGGCCGACGCGACGTTCGCGCCGAGCGCGGCGGACCGCCCGCGGAATGCCAGCGGGCACCTGGCGCACGCCTTCGAGGACTGGGCCGCCCCGGCGCCGCCCTCGCGGACGCACGGCATGGCCGCCGCCGCCGAGCTGTACGCTTCCGTCCACGACCTCGGCCACTGGCTGAGCCTCCAGTTCCGCACCGACGCCTCGGAGCGCAGCGGCGCCCAGGTCTTGCGCGGCCCGTCGCTGGCCGAGATGCACCGGCCCCAGTACGTCGAGCCGGACTGGAGCCTCGGGTACTGCCTCGGCTGGCGGGCCAATCGGCGCGGAGACCGAATCTGGCACGGGCACGGCGGCGGGCTGCCCGGGTTTCGCTCCCAGATTCTGTTCAACGTGCCGGAGCGGGTCGGCGTGGTCGTCCTGATCGACGGCATGGGGCCGGCGGACCAGATCGCGCTCGACCTCGCCGAGGCGGCGGCCGGCCTGCTGGCCGAGGCCGCGCCGGCCCCGGCACCCCCCGCGCCTGTCCCGACGCCCGACCACGTGTGCCGCTTCCTCGGCCTGTACCGCTGGGTCCACTTCGGCGAGCTGGCCCGCGTCGAGTACCGCGGCGGCCGTCTGGTCCTCGTCGGCGGCTCGGCCAACCCGGCCCCCGGGTCTCCGCCCTGCCCGCTCGAACCGACCGACGTCCCGAACACCTTCCTGGTCCACGGCGGCCGCTACGCCGGCGAGCGCCTGACCTTCGGCCAGGCCGACGACGGCCGCGTGACCGGCTTCTCGGCCGCCGGCTTCGCCTACACCCGCCTCGCGGATCCCGCCGGCGAGCCGTGATTGAGGAGCACGAAGCAAGGACGACTATCGAGGCAACGGCGAGCGCTTCTGCCTGACCGGTCGATGTTCCGACGCGGGCCAGCCGACCGAAGACGTGCGCTTGGCGTCCGCCCTGTTCGACGCCGGGTGGAGCTCGGCCCTACCCCTTGACCGAGCCGATCAGGATGCCCTTCTCGAAGTGGCGCTGGAGTTCGAGGTAGACGATCAGGATGGGGCAGAAGATGTCGAGTGGAACTTCGGTCGGGCCCCGGCGCAGTATTGGGGCGCGGCGGCGACGAAACCCCGCCGGAGGTGTGTGCCCATGACCCAGGAGCCCGTCGACTACCAGCGCCTCTCGATGCCGATCGGCGAAGCGATGTTCACCCAGCGGTCGATCCGGCGCTTCCGACCGGATCCGATCCCGATGGAAGACATCCGCCTGATCGTGGAGGCTGCCGTCAAGGCGCCCAACGGCGGCAACCAGCAGATCGCCCGCTTCCTGATCGTCACCGAACGCGACAAGATCCGCGAGTTCGGCGCGCTCTACCACGAGGCGTGGTGGGCCAAGCGGCGCGACCAGGGCTGGACGAAGCTCGAGGACATCCCGCCGGAGGCCGGCTCGTACCGTCGCGCGGCGCAGCTCGCCGACGACATCAAGGACGTTCCCTGCATCGTGTTCGCGCTGGCCGTCCCGCCGGGCTCGGAGAACTCGGTCCTGCCGGCCGCCCAGAACTTGATGCTCGCCGCCCGGGCGCTCGGCATCGGCTCGGTCCCGACGACGCTCCACCCGACGGTCATGAAGCGGTTCCACGAGATGTTCGGTATCCCCGGTGACGTGAAGTTCAGCTTCTGTATCCCGCTCGGCTATCCCCAGGGCAACTTCGGCCCGACGACGCGCAAGCCGACCTCGGAGACGACGTTTCTGAACCAGTGGGGCGCGCCCGTCCCGTGGTGAGCGGTGAAGGAGGAAGCATGGCCATCAAGACGAACCCGATGATCGCGGCGCTCGCCGCCGGGCGGCCGCAGATCGGCACCTGGATCAACCTCGTCCGCAATCCGGCCATCCTGCCGCTGCTCAAGGCGGCCGGCCTGGACTACGCGCGCGTCGACATGGAGCACTCCTCGCCGTCGATCGAGACGATCGCCGACATGGCCGTCCTGGCTCGCGCGCTGGACTTTCCGATGGTCGTCCGACCGCCGGAGGGCAACCGCGAGTGGATCACGCGGCTGCTCGACATCGGCGTCTGGGGGCTGCACATCCCCCAGGTCGACAACCCCGACATCGCCCACGAGGTCGTCCAGGCCGCCCGCTACGCCCCGCTCGGCATGCGCGGTCAGGCGGGCGTCGGGCCGCACAACGACTTCGATCTGGGCAGCGACATTAAGGCCCAGCATGCGCACATCAATGCCCAGGTCCACGTCACGGCGATGTTCGAGTCGGCGGAGGCCTTCCGCCACATCGACGAGATCGTCGGGATGCCGGGAATCGACGCCGTCACGCTCGGGCCGTCGGATCTGGCCCAGGAGCTCGGGGTGATGGGCACGCCCGATCAGGCCCGGGTCATCGACGAGCACCGCGAGCGGCTGATCGCGGCGGCCAACAAGCACGGCAAGGACGTCGCGATGCTCGTCCAGACGCTCGACGAGGCGGAGCGCTGGCTCCGGGCCGGGGCGAAGATCATCGCCTACGCGTCGGACGTGGCGATCCTCAAGAGCGGGTTCCAGGTTGCCGCCCGCCGCCTCCGCCTCGAGTAACCACCGTCCGATCCGGGCGCGGGCGGCGGCCCGTTCACCCGAGGGCCCGCCGACCGCGCCCGAATCGGACGGTGGTTACTCGGGGCGGAGGCGGCGGGCGGCGGCCTGGAACCCACTCTTGAGTATCGCCACGTCCGACGCGTAGGCGATGATCGTCACCCCGGCCCGGAGCCAGCGCTCCG